>CAZPET010000081.1:0-7461 GCA_964585625.1 uncultured Syntrophomonadaceae bacterium | reverse complement strand
ACCTGCCACTCGCCCCATCCTTTCAGCTCGAAATGATGGTGCAGCGGGGCCATCAGGAGGATCCGCCGCCCGGTCAGCTGGAAACTTAAAACCTGCAGGATCACCGAGATCGCCTCCAGGACATAGAGCCCCCCGATCACCACCAGCGAGAGCTCCGCTTTCGTCAGGATGGCCGCCGCGGCGAGGGCGCCGCCCAGGCCCAGCGAACCGACATCGCCCATGAATATGCGGGCCGGATGGAGATTGTAAATCAAAAATCCGAAACAGCCCCCGACCAGCGCCCCGCAGAAGAGGGCCATGTCAGGCCGCCCGCTCTCCAGGGCGATATATAGAAAAGCCAGCAGGGCGATGATCGCCGTCCCCGCGGCCAGCCCGTCGATGCCGTCGGTGAGATTGACCGCGTTCGTTGTCGAAAGAATGATCATAAAGATAAAGAGCGGATAGAACCAGCCCAGGTTGAGCGTGACCCCGGTAAAGGGGAGCTCCACCACGGAGCTGTAATTTCCTGACAGGTAGAGCAGGCCGGTAAAAACAGCCGTCAGCAGGGCCTGCCCGGCAATCTTGTCGCGCGCTTTCAGACCCAACGAGTGGCCGTGCGCCATCTTGGCATAATCGTCGAGCCAGCCGATCAGGGCGCTGCCCAGGGTCAGCAGGAAAGCGATCCAGAGGGACGGGTTAAAATTGGCCGCGATAAGGAGGGCGCTCCCGGCGGCAATCAGGAAAACCACCCCGCCCGCGGTGGGCGTCCCCGCCTTCTTCAGGTGGCGGGCGGGACCGTCAACCCGGATCTGCTGGCCGAACTGGCGCCGCCGCCGCATCCTGATAAAAAAAGGACAGATCACTGCGCTGATCGCAAAGGCAACAATTACGGTCAGCAGAACAGACTTTTGCACCCGTTCAATCTCCTTCCGGCATCTCCATCAATCCATCGATAATTGTTTCCATACGCATGCCGCGCGAGCCTTTCACCAAAATATACCATCCCGCGCCGTCCGCCGGCAGATGCCGCTTCAAAGCATCGAGGGCTTCGGCATGGCTCCGGCAGGCCGCGGCCGTCAGTCCTGCCGCGGCGGCCCCCGCGGCGATCTCGGCCCCCAGCTCGCCGACGGTAACCAGGGCCCCGATCCGGGAGCGGGCGGCAAAGCGGCCAATCTCACGGTGCGCTTCAGGCGCCGCCGGGCCGAGCTCCAGCATGTCTCCAAGGACCGCAACCGATTTAACCCCGCCCAGATCCCGGAGCACCTCCAGCGCCGCTCTTACCGAATCCGGGTTGGCGTTGTAACTGTCGTCGATGATCCTCGATCCGGTATGGTGCGTCAGCAGCTGCAGCCGCCCGTCCGTGATCTCACTTTTCTCCAGTCCCTCCTGCATCTGCGGCAGGCTCACGCCGAGCAGGTAACCGACGGCAAGCGCCGCCAGGGCATTGCTCACCAGGTGCCTCCCGGGGAGAGGGAGACTGAAGCTGCCCTCTTCGCCGCCGGGAAAGCGCACCTTGAATATGCTGCCCTCGCCGCGCTTTGATAATGAACTTGCCCTGATATCACCTTGATTAAATCCATAAGTATAAACTTTTCCGTCAAAGCGCGCGCCCATCTCCCGGAGGCGCGGGTCGTCGCCGTTCAAGACCGCCGTGCCCCGGGAACCGATGCAGTCGAGCAGCTCCGCCTTGGCTGCGGCAATCGCCTCCATGCTGCCGAGCATCTCCAGGTGGGCTTCGCCGATATTGGTGATCACCCCGATATCGGGGAGAGCCCACTGCGCCAGCCCGGCAATTTCGCCCGGCGCGCTCATGCCCATCTCCAGCACCGCCGCCCGGCAGCTCTCATCGAGGCGGAGCAGGGTCAGGGGAAGGCCGATCTCGTTGTTCAGGTTCCCCTCGGTTTTCAAGACCTTCATCCTGCCGGAGAGGACGCCGGCGATAAAATCCTTGGTCGTGGTCTTGCCGCTGCTTCCGGTCACCCCGATCACCGGCAGGTTGAAGCGGCGCCGTTGATAAGCAGCGGCCTGCTGCAACGCCGCCAGCACGTCGGGAACCCCGATCAGCAGGGCCTGCGGCGGCAGTTCGGGCAGCGGGCGGCGGGCGTAAAAAGAGCCGGCTGCGCCTGCGGCAACGGCACCGGGGACATAGATATGCCCGTCCTCCTTTTCGCCGCGCAGCGGGACAAAGAAGTCGCCTTTCCGGATGCTCCGGGAATCGATGGAGAACCCGGAAATGAGCTGCTCCGGGTCTCCCTGCAGCAGCTCGCCCCGGCAGGCCTTCAGAAGGTCCGCTCCTTTAATTGACATAATTCTCTTTTCTCCCTTCCAGTTGAGCCCGGATAAGTTCCCGCGCCGCCGCCCGGTCATCAAAAGGAAAACTCCGGTTGCGGTAAACCTGCTCAGCCTCATGCCCCTTGCCGGCGATAAGAACCAGGTCGCCTTTCCGCGCGGCAGCCAGAGCCGCGGCAATGGCCTCCCGGCGATCGGGTATTATCCGGTAACCTTCACCGGGGAGGCGGCGCTCCAGGCCCGGCACCACCTCGGCGTAAATCTGCGCCGGATCCTCGCCGCGCGGATTGTCATCGGTCAGGATCGCCAGATCGCTGTGGCCGCCCGCGGCCTCTCCCATCAGGGAGCGCTTGCTGCGATCCCGCTCGCCGCCGCAGCCGAAGACCGTGATTACCCGGCCGGATGCAAGTTCGCGGGCTGCTTGCAGCGCATTGATCAGGCCGTCGGGGGTATGCGCATAATCAACCAAAACCATGTAATCCTGCCCTGCCTCCACCGGCTCAAAACGGCCGGCCACGCCCGGAAAAGATTCGAAGATTGCCGCCATTTCAGACAGGTTGAATCCTTCGACCAGGCCGACAGAAACAGCGGCCAGGGTATTGTAAACATTGAAGCGTCCTTTCAGGGAGAGGCGGAAGCGCCCGCTCCCCGCGAAAGAAACGACGCGAAACGAGATCCCGGAGGGCCCGCAATGCAGATCTTCCGCCCGCACATCAGCCGGGGCGTCAATTCCGTAAGTGATGCACTGCCCGTTCGTCCAGCTCCTGATGTAGCGGTAACAGCGCGAATCGGCATTGAGCACCACCGCCCGCGGCCCGGATTGGTTATCTCCCCCGCTCCAGCCCATATGGGCAAAAAATTTCGTCTTTGCCCTCAGGTAGGAGGCAAAGGTCTTGTGGAAATCGAGATGCTCGCCGGTAATATTCGTCAATACTCCGATATCAAAGCGGCAGCCGAGGACGCGGTCCTGGGCCAGGGCGTGCGAAGAAACCTCCATGGTCACGTGAGCGGCGCCGAGCGTAGAAAGCCGGGCCAGCATCTCCTGGAGCCCGGGCGCCTCCGGCGTCGTCGCCGCGGCGGCCTCGGTTTCATTCCCGAGCCGGCAGTTGATTGTCCCCAGCAGCCCGGTGACCTCGCCCCGCGCCCGGAATAATGCATCGATCAGGTGCGTCGTGGTCGTTTTCCCGTTGGTGCCGGTTACCCCGATAAGGCGAAAATCACGGGAAGGATGGCCATAAAAATAATCGGCCATCAGGGCCAGGGCCGGCCTGACCTCCGGCACCCGCACCAGGGGGTACCCTTTCAGGGTGCAATCCCGTCCCACGACCGCGGCCAGGGAACCTTTTTGAAAGGCCTCTGCGGCGTATTGCCAGCCCTCCCCGCGGCGCCCGTTCAGCGAAAAAAAGAGCGCGCCGGGTTTAACTTTTTCGCTGTGGCAGGCCAATCCGCTCACCTCACCTGCAATCTCTCCTTCCACACTTTTCAACAGCAGCGGTTTCAACAACTCCTCCAGCGGCATTTTCCACATGCAGCTTCTCTCCCGGTTATTTGCGTTTCCGGGTTGCTCCTCCAACCCGGTATTGTATCATATTCCCGAAAGAGAAAGCTGTGCCGGGCGCTCCTTTACTGCTCCAGCGGGGTGCCGAAGAAAACTTTGATCACCTCTCCCTGTTCTACACGGGTTCCTGAAACGGGCTCCTGACGCAAGGCGATCCCCGAACCTTCAGCCTCCAGGTAAAGTCCCAGCCAGTTCAGCACCTGGCCCACATCCTTCACCGTAAAGCCGCGCAGATCGGGCATGCTGATACTGCCCCCGGAAAAAGCGTCATCTTCACTCAGGTAAACCACGATTTGCGTCTGCCTGGGAACAGAAGCCCCCGCCTTCGGCGTTTGATTAACAATATATTGCCCCTCCCCGACCAATCTTAACATCAGCCCGGCCGTATCGAGCTGCGCCGCCGCCTCATGCACGGTCAGCCCGCGCAGATCGGGAACCTGCACCGGCTCCGCCGGAGTGGAAGCGCCCTCCGAAGGCGGCACCTGGAGATAATTGAGCACATCAATCATGATCCGTTTAAAAATAGGGGCGCCGATCTGGGAACCCCACTGGGGGCCGCGGGTAACCCCGTCCACGGCCACGTAGAGCACGATCTGCGGGTTTTCAACCGGGACAAAACCGATAAACGAGACGATAGTATCTCCCGGAATATAACCGCCCCCGGGCGCCGGTTTTTCCGCCGTCCCTGTTTTGGCGGCGATGCGGTATCCTTCGATGGCCGCATTCATGCCGCTGCCGCGAATGGCCACGTTCTCCATGACCCAGGTGACCTTTTCAGCGGTGGATTTCGAGATCACCTGCCGGACGAGCTCCGGTTCCCGCTCGTAAACGCTCTCTCCTTCGACATTGCAGATCTTCTGCACCAGGTAGGGTTTCATCAGCCTGCCGCCGTTGGCGATCGCTGAAACCGCCATCAACTGCTGCAGCGGGGTTACCGAAACCCCCTGGCCGAAAGAGGACGTGGCCAGCTCTACCGGGCCGACCTGTTCCTGCTCAAAAATGAGCCCGGCGCTCTCCCCGGGGTAATCGATGCCGCTCTGCCGCCCGTATCCGAAGGCGCGGATATAGCTGAAGAGCTTCTCCTCGCCGAGCCGCTGCCCCAGGTTGATGAAGGCCGGGTTGCAGGAGCTCTCCACCGCCTGGAGATAGGTAATGCTGCCGTGACCGCTTCCGGTCCAGCAGTGGATATTATGCCCGCCCACGCTGGTAAATCCCCGGCAAAAGAAATATTCCTTCTCGTTGTAAAGCCCCTCTTCCACCGCGGCGCAGAGGGTGACCAGCTTGAAGGTCGATCCCGGCTCGAATGAGGCCGTTACCGGAGGCAGCGCCCAGAGTTTTGAGTCGAACCGGCCATAATGCAGCGGGTCGTAGTCGGGCTTCGAGGCCGCCGCCAGGATGGCGCCGGTATGCGGGTCGGCGGCAATGGCCATGGCCGCCTTCGGCTGAAATTCGATCATCGCCCGGGCCAGCTCCCGCTCGACAATATACTGAATCGTTTCATCGATGGTCAGGTAAAGTTCCATCCCCTCCCTGGGCGGCACGAAGCGCCTGATCTCGTGCGGGATCGGCCGGTTCAGGTTATCGGAGGGAAAAAGAAGGTAGCCCTCCTTCCCTTTCAGATAATCTTCGTAATAGACTTCAAGCCCGGCCAGGCCTTCGTCCATGCCCACAAAACCGAGCACCTGTGAGGCGAGCGTCCCGTTCGGATAATAGCGCTGCCCCTCGGTCGTAAAGATAATCCCGGGCAGCTCCAGCTCCCGCACCGCCCGGGAGATCTCCGGCGATACCTTACGCTTCAGGTAGATCGAGCTGCGATCTATCGTCAGCTTCTCGAGAAGCTCACTTTCCGTCAGGTCGAGAAGCGGCGCCAGCAGCTTCGCTGTCCCGCCGGGATTTTCAATCTGCGCCGGAACGGCCACCACCGTATCCACGGTCGCGCTTCCGGCAAGCATTCTTCCTTCGCGATCATAGATCGAGCCGCGGGGCGAACGCGCGGGGATGCTCCGGTTCCACTGCTCCCAGGCGGCGGAGTATAGCTCGTCGGAGCGGACAATCTGCAGCCAGGCCAGCCGGCCGATCAGGGCGGCCACCGCCAGAACAATTAAAAAAAACATGACCATGACCCTGCGGCGCACGGCGGGCAGTGTTACCGAAACCTCGATCAAGCGGCGCTCACTCCCCCACGTCGGAACCGTTTCCCCGGCTTGCCGTCAGGACCCTGACCTGGCCGCTTTCCGGTTCCCGCATGCCCAGCTCGGAGCGGGCAATCGTTTCGATGCGGGCCAGGGATCCCAGACGGGCCGCCTCTTGCTCCAGCTGCCGGTATTCTTCCTGCAGCGCTTCCATCCTGATTTCAGCCCGGCCCAGCCGGTAATGCAGGGTAACCATGGATGAATACTGGGCAATGATCACCAGGCCGAAAAGAAAACAGCCGGCCAGCAGAAGATAGGGTATGCTTTTCAACCCCAAACGGCGGCGCTGTTTTACCCGGATTTGCTTCCCGGCATCATGATGATCGGGGACCGGAGCCGGCCGGGGGACAATTACTGTATTCCTGGCCTGTAACACTTTTATGCACCTTCTTCTTCTTTTAGAACGCGCCTCTCCGCAGCGCGCAGCAGCGCACTGCGGGCGCGAGAATTAAGCATCACTTCATCTGCAGACGGGCGCACCGCTTTACGAGTCAGCAGGAGCAGTTCGCCCTCTTCCCCGCAGGTGCAGGGAAAGTCCGGCGGGCAGCTGCAGCGGCGGGAGCGCTCCCGGAGAAAACGCTTCACGATGCGGTCCTCCAGGGAGTGGTAGGCAATCACGCAGATCCGTCCTCCGGGGGCCAGATGTGACACCGCCTGCGGGAGAAAGGTCTCGATATTTTCAAGCTCTCGGTTGACGGCAATGCGCAGCGCCTGGAAAGTGCGCCGCGCCGGGTGACCGCCTTTCCGCCGGGCGGCCGCGGGAATGGCACTCTTGATAATTTCAGCCAGCTCCGCGCCGCTCCGGATGGGGCCCTCTTTTTCGCGGTAAGCCGCCACCCGGGCCGCGATCCGCCGGGCCCACCTCTCTTCGCCGTAGCGGAAGATCAACCGGGCCAGCGACGACGCCGGGAGACGGTTGACCAGTTCGGCGGCATCTGTTTCCAGGCGGCGATCCATGCGCATATCGAGCCGCTCATCCTGGCGAAATGAAAAACCGCGCGACGGGTCGGTCAGCTGGAGAGTGGAAACGCCTAGATCCAGCAAAATGCCGTTCACCCGGGGAAATCCCAGCTCGCTCAAGACAGCCCCCAGTTCGGTATAGCTGCGCTGCAGCAGCCGGAATTTGCCGTCAAACTCTGCCAGCCGCTGCGCCGCCCGCTCCAGGGCCTCCCCGTCCCAGTCCATCCCGATCAACAATCCCGGAGGCTCCAGTTTGCCGCAGATTGCGGCGGCATGCCCTCCGTCCCCCAGGGTGGCATCGACATAAATACCGCTTTCGCGGCAGTTGAGGTAGTGAAGCATCTCTTTAACCATGACCGGGATATGCTTTTCCGCCATGCAATAACCCCCGTTAGAAAACGAAATCTGCAAGCTTCTCGGCGGCCGCCTCGAAGTCGAGATTATCCATGCTGGTATATTCTTTCCAGGCCTCTTCGCTCCATA
>CAZPET010000080.1:0-7472 GCA_964585625.1 uncultured Syntrophomonadaceae bacterium | reverse complement strand
GATCTTTCTTTGAGCGCAGGTTCGTTCAATCCTACCTGCTGCAGGGCCAGCTCCGCCCGCTCTTCAACAAGTGCGGACGGCAGGCCGAAGTTGCGCGGGGCAAAAGCGATTTCATCAAAAAGCGTTTCGGCAAAAAACTGCTTTTCGGGCTCCTGGAAGACCAGGCCCAAACTGCGGCGCAAATGGAGCATCTCCTTGCGGCCGTATTTCAGGGGCTCTCCGTCGATCAAAACCCGCCCCCCGGTCGGCCGGAGCAGGCCGTTGAAATGCTGTAAAAGCGTCGATTTACCGGAACCGGAGGGACCGAGCAGCACAGTAAAGCTGCCCCGGGCAATGCTCAGATCCACGCCGCGCAGCGCCTCCACTGCAAAAGGGCTCCCGGGCAAATAAGTATATCTTAAATCTTCTGTGCAAATGAACATAACTGCTCGACCAACTCCCGGTTATGCAGCATGCCTGCGGGCAGCGGGAAACCATCTTCACGCAGCAGATAAGCCAGTTCACCTGCCGCTGTGGTTCTTAACCCGAGGCCGCGCAGCAGAGACAGATCGGTTAGAATTCCCGATGGCGGGCCCTCTTTCACCAGGCGGCCGCGATCCAGGACCATCAGCCTGCGGGCAAGCGCCGCCTCTTCAGGAAAGTGGGTCACATGGATCACCGTGATCCCCCGTTCTCTGTTCAGCATCTGCACCGTATCGATTACTGTTGCCTGGCCGGCCGGATCGAGCATGGCCGTGGGTTCATCCAGGAGCAGGCAGCGGGGACTTGCAGCGAGGAGGCCGGCAAGAGCCACTTTCTGCTTTTCACCGCCTGAAAGCAGGTGCGGCGAAAATTCGGCCAGGTGCGAAATTCCCAACAGCTCAAGCGCCGTCCCGACCCGGCGGCGAATCTCCGGGGGAGGAACGGCGAGGTTCTCGAGACCGAAGGCGACATCCTCCTCTACCGTGGCCCCGACAATCTGGTTGTCGGGGTTCTGGAAGATCATGCCGCAGAGAGTGCGGATGCGGGGAATGTCAGCTTCGTTGGAAGTGGAAATTCCGCCAACATAAACTTCACCCGAGGTGGGGCGCAGAAGAGCGTTGAACTGTTTGAGCAGGGTGGTCTTGCCGGATCCGTTCGGGCCGATCAGGGCCACATATTCGCCCTCGCCAATTTGCAGATCGATATCATCCAGGGCGGGGGGTGAATTTTCAGCCTGTCCCGGGTATCTAAAAGTAAGCCTTTTGGTTTCCAGCAGGACCTCAGGCATCTAAAATGATCACCTCAAGTTGATCGCTGTCGCCGGCCTCTCCCCAAGGGGAGAGGGGACGGATGCGCCTCCGGATCCGGCACATAAAATCTGCATCAATACCGCCTGATCTCCGACTTCCGACCTCCGATACGAAGTGGGACAAAAAGGTATGTCCCCGGTGTCCCACAGATCCTTCGCTTCGCTCAGGATGACAAAAACAGGTTCTAAATGCAAAATTGAGAGGGCTAAAGTGAGAACCAAAGCTCTTGGCGTCGCAGCTCACTTCTCTCCTCTCAATTCACATGCCCCGGATTAACGGGATGCAAATTCGCTGAAGTTGTTATACTACCAGTTCTATGATCACCATCGGGGCGCTGTCACCGCGGCGCGGCCCTTTGGGGATAATGCGGGTATAACCGCCTTCCCTGGCCTCACACCTGGGCCCAATTTTCTCAAACAACTCTTTCACAACGGTTTCATCGTATAAAAATGCCAGAGCCTGGCGCCGCGCATGCAGGCCGCCTTTTTTGGCCAGCGTAATCATCTTCTCTGTAAGCGGTTGAATTGCTTTCGCCTTTGAGGCAGTTGTTTCTATCCGACCCGCCTGCAGCAAAGCTGTTACCTGGCTGCGGAGCAGCGCCTTTCTGGGACCGCTTTTCCGGTTCAGCTTCTGATAGGCCATCTCATTTCCTCCTTACCGCGCTTACTCCCCGCTTTTGCTCAAGCTGAAGCCCAGTTCGCCCAGCTTTCGTTCCACTTCTTCAAATGATTTTTTGCCGAGGTTGCGCACTTTCATCATCTCTTCTTCAGTTTTACGCACCAGTTCGCCGACCGTATTGATTCCGGCTCGCTTGAGGCAGTTGTACGAACGTACAGAGAGATCGAGATCTTCAATCATCATTTCCAGCCGCTGTTCGCGATCCTCTTCTTCCCTCTCCTCTAACGGATCTACCTCCTCGACCTCCTCGGTGAGATTGATGAATATGGAAATCCGTTTGTTCAAAATCCGCGCTGCCTGGCTGACCGCCTCGTCGGGCTTGATACTGCCGTCGGTCCACACTTCAAGAGTAAGCTTGTCAAAGTCGGTAACCTGCCCCACCCGGGTATCTTCAACCTGGTAATTAACCTTCCTGATCGGGGTAAATATAGAATCGACGGGGATCATCCCGATGGGCTGGTTCAAAGTCTTGTTCCGTTCCGCAGGAACATAGCCGCGCCCCTTCATCGCGGTCATCTCCATTTTCAGGTGCGCCTTCTCTTCGAGAGTGCAGATGGCCAGCTGCGGGTTCAAGATCTCCACCCCCGCCGGCGCCTGGATGTCTTTGGCCCTGACGACGCCGGGTTTATCGGTATCAATTACCAGATTCTGGGGCTCGGAATCGCGAATCCTCATGGATAAAGATTTTAAATTGAGGATGATCTCGATCGTATCTTCGAGCACCCCGGGCAGGGTAGAAAACTCGTGCAGCGCCCCGTCAAATGTCACGCTGGTTATCGCCGCACCGGGCAGCGATGAGAGAAGAACCCGGCGCAAAGCATTACCCAACGTGATCCCGTAACCTCTTTCCAGAGGTTCAACGATAAATTTGCCATAAGTGAACTGGTCGTCCTTTTCGACGTACTCAATTCTTGGCTTCTCGATCTCAATCGACATACTTCTTTAACCCTCCTCGTTGATAGTATTGAGGGCATCGTGAACTGCTTAACGGGAATAAAGCTCTACGATCAGGTGTTCCTCCACGGGGACATCGATCTCTTCCCGCTGTGGTATCCGGATAACCTTACCCTGCAAATGTTCCAGATCCGCTTCCAGCCAATCAACGGTACTGTGGCCCTCCCCGGCCTCCCGGATCTCTTTAAACACAGGCAAATTCCGGCTTTTTTCGCGAACGGCGATCACATCTCCGGGCCTGGTAAGATACGAGGGAATATCAACCTTCCGGTCGTTAACCTGGAAATGACCGTGATTGACCAGATGACGCGCTTCGGCGCGGGAGCGCCCGAACCCCATCCGGTAAACAACGTTGTCGAGACGGCTTTCCAGCAGCTGCAACAAGATCTCCCCGGTTACACCTCTGCGCCGGTCAGCCTCTTTAAAATAGCGGCGAAACTGGCGCTCCAGGATCCCGTAGATCCGTTTTGCCTTCTGTTTCTCCCGCAGCTGCTGCCCGTACTCGGAAAATTTCTGGCGGGCCTGCCCGTGCTCTCCCGGAGGATAACCTTTCCGGACCACACTGCATTTATCGGTGTAGCAGCGATCACCTTTCAGGTAAAGTTTATTTCTTTCGCGGCGGCACAAGCGGCATACCGCATCCCTGTAACGTGCCATAGAATTGAACTGCACCTCCCCTTTTGACCAACCCTTTTTGATTCAGGTATCAATGTTTATGATTTAAACCCGCCGCCGTTTCGGCGGCCGGCAGCCGTTATGCGGAATGGGGGTCACATCTTTGATCGTGTTCACTTCCAGGCCGGCGGCCTGCAGCGAGCGGATCGCCGCTTCCCGCCCGGCGCCCGGCCCTTTCACGAAGACCTCGACCTGCCTCATGCCGTGCTCCATCGCCGCTTTCGCGGCGGTTTCAGCAGCCAGCTGCGCCGCAAAAGGCGTCGATTTGCGTGACCCTTTGAAACCGACATTGCCGGAGCTGGACCAGGCAATGCTGTTTCCGCCGGTATCGGTAATCGTAATGATCGTATTGTTAAAGGTCGACTTGATGTGCGCAATCCCGTGCTCGATATTTTTGCGCTCGCGGCGCCTGGTGCGCGTCACTCTTTTTTTCGCCAACTTTGTTCCCTCCTCCCTTCATCAGAACTCCTTTAACCGGTTATTTCTTACGCCGCACGCCGACAGTCTTCCGGGGACCCTTGCGCGTGCGGGCATTGTTCTTGGTCGCCTGACCCCTGACCGGAAGACCGCGCCGGTGCCTGATGCCCCGGTAGCAGCCGATCTCAACCAGGCGCTTGATATTCATCGCCACTTCCCGGCGGAGGTCACCTTCGACCTTGTAGGTTTTATCGATAAATTCCCGCAAGCGGTTGACTTCATCTTCGGTCAAGTCACGCACCCGGGTATCGGGCTTAACACCGGTGCTCGAGAGGATCTCCAAAGCCCGGCTGCGTCCGATCCCATAGATATATCCCAGGGCAACAGCCACCCTTTTGTCCCGCGGCAAGTCTACACCCGCTATTCTCGCCAATTGACGGCACCTCCTTCAAGGCAAAAAAAGCTAAACATAGCTAGATTTCCCTTCGTGAATTGCTTCTATACCTTTCCTAACCCTGCCTCTGCTTATGCTTGGGATTCTGGCAGATCACCACTACTTTACCCTTGCGCCGGATCACTTTGCATTTTTCACACATCGGCTTAACTGAGGGCCTTACCTTCATTGTTGCGGCCTCCTTACTTGTAGCGATAGGTAATCCGCCCCCGGGTCAGGTCATAGGGCGAAAGTTCTACCAGGACCCGATCTCCGGGGAGAATCCGGATAAAATTCATGCGGATCTTACCTGAAACATGAGCCAGCACCTTTAGACCATTTTTCAGCTCTACCCGGAACATGGCGTTGGGAAGAGGCTCAACCACGGTCCCCTCCACCTCGACCACATCTTTCTTCCTGGTCATCGGCTGCTCAATCCTCCTCTTCCACCGGCGCCAGCTCATAAAGAAATTTAATTACCTGGCTATCCGTTAATTTTTGATTGCGGACCAGCTCATCGATCTCCGCCCGGCGTGAATAGCGCTGCAGATGGGCCACGTTTTTTTTCTTCGGCCGGGAGAGAGGGCGGCTTCGCCCGTCTGAGAGGAGCACTTCCCGCGGGCTGATTACCTTTACAACCAGGTAGTGCTTTCCCTTATCCCGGCCCGCTCTGGAGCGAACCAGCTGCCCGGGCCTCAGATCCTCCATCACTTCGCCTCCTCTTTCTGCGGTCAAAGGATGGTCAATATAACGGGACCGCCTTCACCGAGAGCGACACTGTGCTCGAAGTGAGCTGAAAGGCTCCGGTCCCTGGTCACCACTGTCCAGCCGTCGTCCAGCACCTCCACATCGGCTCCGCCCGCATTGACCATCGGCTCGATTGCCAGAACCATACCCGGCTGAAGCCTGGGGCCATGCCCCGGGGGTCCAAAATTGGGCACCTGCGGCTCCTCATGCATATCTGTGCCGATCCCGTGCCCGGCGTAGCTGTAAACCACTGAAAACCGGTTTGCTTCCACATGTCTCTGCACTGCATGGGAGATATCGGTAAGATGTGCTCCGGAACGCATTGCCGTAATGCCTTCCTCCAGGGACTGCCGGGTAATATTGATCAGCTTCCTGGCCAGGGAGCTGATCCGGCCTACGGCAAAGGTGGCGGCAGTATCACTGTAATAACCTTTCAGGCGTACCCCCACATCAATGCTGATTATATCTCCCTCTTTGAGCCGGCGCAACCCCGGAATGCCGTGGACTACTTCGTCGTTTACCGAGGTGCAGATGGAGCCGGGAAAGCCGTGGTAGCCCAGGAAAGCAGGCTCTCCGCCGGCATCGCGGATCAGCTTTTCAGCAATCTTGTCCAGCGCTGCCGTGGTTACTCCGGGAGAAATCGCTTTCTCAAGTTCCTGCAAAACCGCTGCCGCCACTTTCCCGGAATCGCGCATCAGCTTAATTTCGCGCGCTGATTTTAACTTGATCATCTCTCCGTCACCTATTTCATGAACCCGCGGTAGCTGCGCATGAGCATGTGGCTTTCAATCTGCTTCATCGTCTCGAGAATAACTCCGACCACGATGATCAAGCCGGTTCCGGTAAATATAATATTCATTCCGGTGAGCCCTTTAAAAATGATCGGAAAGACGGCAATGAATGCCAGCGCAAAGGCTCCCACTGTGGTCAGTTTTGAAATGACCCTGCCAAGAAATTCCGCAGTAGGTCGGCCGGGGCGCAGGCCCGGAATAAAACCGCCGTATTTGCGGATATTGCCGGCAACCTGAAAGGGGTCAAACTGCACCGCGGTATAAAAATAACTGAACAAAATGATCAGCAAAGTATAAAGCACTGTATTGAGAATCGTGCCCCACGCCAGGCCGGCGGCAATTTTTTCAGCCACCGGGTGCTGGATAAATCTAACAATGCTCTGCGGAATCGTAATAATCACAGAAGCGAAAATCACCGGAATCACCCCGGCCATATTCACCTTCAGCGGAATATGGGTAGCCTGTCCGCCGTACATCTTCCGGCCGACGACCCGCTTGCTGTACTGAACGCTGATGCGGCGCTGCCCCTGGTCCATGCCCACGATGGCCGCAACCAGGGCCAGCAGGATCACTACCGTCAGCGGCACAAGGTAAAAGGGCACCTGGCCGAAACGGACCTGCTCGGCAATCTGGATCACGCCGCTCGGAAAACCCGCTACAATTCCGGCGAAGATCAACAGGGAGATCCCGTTGCCGATTCCTTTTTCGGTGATCAGCTCGCCCATCCACATTAAAAAGGCGGTGCCGGCGGTCAGGGAGAGCACGATAATAAAATAAGAGAGAATACTTTTCTCGGGAACCGCGTCGGCAATTAAAAAAGAGTAGCCGATCCCCTGGACCACCGAAATAAGCACGGTGCCGTACCTCGTCAGCTGGGAGATCTTCTTCCGCCCGTCGGGATCCTGGCTCCAGTCTTTCAGCTTCGGGATGACAATCGTCAGCAGCTGCATGATGATCGAAGCGTTGATATAGGGCAGAATTCCCAGGGCAAATATGGTAAAATCCTCCAGGCTGCGGCCGCCAATAATATTCAAGAAACCAAATATTGTATCTTCCTGAAAAAACTTTGCCAGCCGGCTGGCATCGACCCCCGGTACCGGGATCGTCGAACCGGCGCGAAAAACCACGAACATGGCCAGGGTAAACAGAATTCTCTCTCTTAACTCTTTGATCCGCCACGCCGTGCGTATGCTTTCGAACAAGTTAAATCACCTCGGCTTTTCCGCCCGCCGCTTCGATCTTGGCCTGAGCCTGATTGCTGAAACGATGGGCCTGCACCACCAGTTTGCGCTTCAGTTCGCCGTCACCAAGAATTTTCAAGGGATCCCGCAGTGACTTGAGCAAACCGGCTTCCTTGAGCAGCTGCGGGGTCACTGTCGTGCCGTCTTCAAAACAGTTCAACGCGGCCAGGTTTACCACCGACCACCTCTGTTTGAAGATATTTGTAAATCCGCGCTTGGGCAGCCGTTGAAAGAGCGGCATCTGTCCGCCTTCAAAACCGCGGCG
>CAZPET010000079.1:0-7483 GCA_964585625.1 uncultured Syntrophomonadaceae bacterium | reverse complement strand
GCAATGAGAGCGGCGAGAGTGACCCCGAATCGCTGCGCAATGAAGAACATCGTATCACCGGGAGCAACCGTGTAGCGACCCTGAAAACCTGCCGGGCAGGAAGCAGGAATCCGGCCCGCTCCTGTTAATCGCACGCCGGAAAACGATGCAGAGGCGCCGCAACACCTCGGAATAGAACCGCTGCTGTAATGTCTGACCATGAAGCAAGACCTCCTTTCAATATGATCTTGAATGAAGGAGGTAAACAGTAACTTGCAGCAGCCCATGTTACCTCGCTCACTCGGTATATTATATGCGCGGTTGTTTTAACGGTTAATGAATTGGCAGGATCCAGGAAGTATGGCCCGGCTGTGTAAAGCCGGGCCATACGGGATGATATCTTGCAGTGGCGTTTCGGTTCTTACAGATGTACCTGCCCGGTGACGGTGATTTCCACCAGGCTGTGGGAGAATGAAGCGCCGGTCGGCTTACCCCCGGATATTTCCAGAAATAGTTCGGTTATGTCCGGGCCGCCCAATCCAATGGAGCCGCCCGCTTCCAGGTTCAACTTGACTTTACCTTCCTGCAAACCCCGGCGCCGCTCCAACTCGCCCGAGAATACCAGGGCCACCCCGAGGGCTATGCTGCCCGTGCCGCAGGCGGGTTCAAAATAGTTCTGAGGTATGCAGTGCGGAAAGAGCACGCGCAGATCGCCGGATCTTTCAGGATTCCAATCATAGAGAGTAAAGTAGTAATCGCGTACGCCTATTTTTTCCTGAAATTCATTCTGGATTTCGGTAAGCAGCTCCCTTGTCGGCGTATCCCAGTTTATGAAATCAACCCGGGGATAGACCTCGCTGATCTTGACGGCGTCGACCACCAACACCACCCCCGCCTGGCAAACCTCGACACCCTGCAGCACCCAGGAACGCACTCCCCTCTCCAGGCATTCCTTAAGGAAAGCGCGCATATCGGTAACGGTGCGCAGAGCCTTGTCGCCAGTGGTGTGAATCTCCAACCCGGCCGAACCGGCGTCTGTTTCGATGATCACTTCGGTGACCGGCTCCCGGATCTTGATCTTGAAATGATCCCCCAGATCTGTTTCCACCAGGGCTTTGCCCAGGACCTGGGTCATCCCTCCACAGGCGCTGATAAACGAGGGCAGGGTCGGTTCGCTGATTTTTACCCTCAAGTCAGCCCCACCGGCGGAAGGATAGAGAATGCCCGCTTCATGACACCAGAGATGGTTCTGATCCAGCGCCTTCACTGAAAGTTCGAGTTCCCTGCCGGCTGGAAGCTGTTCCCCATGGAGAAGGATGATCGTATTGCCTCCCATATGCCCTTTGATAAAATCAAGCAGCACAGGCACTCCTCCCCTCGAAGTCCGGTTTGTCTTTCTGAGCGAAGCGAAAAATCTCATTTTTACAATTGTTTTCTTTAAGGATCAAAGATGGTCCGGCCGGCAAGGTATTGACCGGCCTCCCGGTCCACCATCACTGTCACCCGTGGGTGAGCCTGTAACAGCGAAGCCGGCACCCTGGTCGAGAGCGATCCTTTGACAGTTTCCCTGATCGCCACCGCCTTGTTTGTACCCGCGGCCAGAAGCAGGATCCGGCGCGCTTTCATAATCGTCCCCATGCCCATGCTCAGCGCCATGCGGGGAACGTCGGCGGCCTTCTCAAAAAAACGGCTGTTGGTGGCTATGGTTTCCTCGGACAATCGCACCAGGTGGGTTTTAGTTTGCAGCATTTCCCCGGGCTCGTTAAACCCGATATGGCCGTTAACGCCGATCCCCAGAATCTGCAAATCAATCCCGCCGGCCTCCCGGATCTTTTGTTCGTAGCGGCGGCACTCTGCAGCCGCGTCGTCAGGATCCCCGTCCGGGATATGAGCCCTCCCGGAGGGTATTGCCGAAGGTTCCCAAAAGTGCTGCCGCATGTAATGGTGGTAGCTTTGCGGATCCTCTTTTTTGATTCGATAATACTCGTCCAGATTGAAAGTGGTAACCTCACTGAAATCGACAAGACCCTGCTGCGCCATCAAGGACAGTTCGCGGTAGAGGCCCAGCGGGGTTGACCCAGTGGCCAGCCCGAGCACTGCCGCCGGATTTGAGCGGACTATTTTACCTACAAACCTGGCCGCATGCTCGCTTAAAGATTGGTAGTCACGCAAAACCATTACTTTTATCGAGATCACTTCCCACCCGCAAGTCTTCCATTATGTACTTTCCCCGCTGCTGCAGGCCCCACACGCGTTCAAACAAACCATGCGGCCGAACAGAGTTCGTCCCCACCAGGCGGCCTAAAAACCGGGCGGGCGGGGCGGCTCTTTGCCCCCCGCCCTCCGGATCCAACCTCCAACTTCCAACCCCTAACCTCTAAAGAGCGGCCTGGTCAGGCAGGTCGGACCGCCGCCGCCTTTCAGCGAGATCTCTTCTCCGGGATAGGTGTAAACCTCGACCCCTTCTTTCTCCAGCGCCTCCCGGGTGCGCGGGTTGCCGTCGACCATGATGCATTTGCGGGGCTCGAAAGCCAGGATATTGCAGGCGAATCTCTCATACTCGTCGGGCGGCACCTCGATCAGCTTGATCCCTTTTTCCAGCAGGTAATTGCGGAACGGTACGATCATCAAGGGTGAAAAGACTACCGCCAGGTCGGCATCGATGGGACTGATAAAGCACATCAGGTGCAGGCATTCCTCGGGACCATTCCCGTGGGGCACCGGCACCTCCATGATCTGATCTACAAATCCTCTGGTCAGCTCCCGGAGCTGGCGCACCCCTTCGCGGTTGGTCCGGTAACTTAAGCCCACGGCCAGCGTTTTCTCATCGAACCAGAGAAGGTCACCGCCTTCCATCATTCCCGGGGCAGTGATTGAACCCAAAATGGGAATCCCCTGTTCTTTACAATATTCGCCGATCGCCTCCGCTTCAACGCGGCGCTGCTCCTTGCCCATATTCAATAGAACGGCCCCTTCTTTGGTGATCACCACCGGATCGCGCGGATAGAGTGAATCGGGTGAGACTTTTTCATTTTCAGGCAGTTCATAAACGGATGGAATATGTTCTCTCAACAACCCGATAAAATGTTCATACTCCGCCTCCGCCTTTTTAAAGTCAGGGCGAGCCGGATAGTACAGCTTACGCCACCAGGAATCGATATGCTCCTGGCTCAACCAGGCGCTCCGGACATGTTTCACCAGCACGCTTTCAATCTTCGTGATCTCCGATTGACCGTTAAATTTCAACAACGATTCTCCCCCATTCTTTTTGATATTTTTTACAATCTCCAAGGCCGGGGCGGGAAAAAGATGCCTGCCTTGTCCAGAAGTCCGGCACAGAGAACCGGCGCCGACAAATGCAGCCCCTTTCAATATAAGTTTAACATTTTTTATTTTGATTTGATACCCCTTTCGACAGTTTTTTAAATTCTCGCCTTGTTCTGGTGCCGTTTACATATTTTCCGGGCAGAGATAGAAAATAAAAGCGAAAGGGTGACGTCTATGTTCAACCGGCTGAAAAATAAATTGGGGATGAACAGAAGAACCCTGTCTCGAGGTAAGGATCAGGATATCAGCATACTTCAGGCGGAAGCGGAAAGGGAAAGGTTGGTCAAAAATCTTGATATCAACATGCAAAGAATTAATGAGGCCGCCGGTTTTAGTTACGATATCACCATACGACGCTTCACGGCCGGCGGCCTGCCCGGAGCCCTGGTTTACCTGGAAGGCCTGACCGACAGGAGATCAACCGAAGAGATAGTCCGCACCCTGATCCTCGAATCAGAGAAATTGAAGATCCCGCTAAAAAAAGGCCGGGGATTGGAAATTGCCCGGGAGAGGCTCCTCACGACAGATGAGCTCAGCCCGGCAGATAATATCGCCGACCTCTTCGCCGGAATGTCTCGCGGCGGCGCCGCCGTCTTCCTGGACGGCAGCCCGGGAGCGCTGATCTGCGACACAAGAAATCCCAAGACCAGGCCGGTCAGCGAACCCGAAAACGAGACCGCCCTGCGCGGACCGCGCGACGGCTTCGTTGAAAGTCTGCGGATCAATACCTCTCTGCTCCGGCTGCGCCTTCCCATCCCGCAACTCTGGATCGAGAGCATAACTCTCGGCAAATTGAGCCGCACTGATGTAGCCTTGATCTATCTTAAAGGGCTGGCCAGGGATAAACTGGTCCGCGAAGCGCGCTCCAGGCTGCAGCAGATCGATATCGACGCCGTTCTCGGGACCGGTTACCTTGAAGATTTTATTGAAGACAATCCCTACACCCTGTTCCCGCTGACCTACCGCACCGAAAGGCCGGACAAGGTTGCCGCCGCCCTGCTGGAGGGGCGGGTGGCGATCATGGCTAATGGAACCCCCTTTGCCCTGATTGCCCCCACCGAGCTGGCCATGCTCATGCAGGCCCCCGACGACTACTTCGAACCCCTGCCCATCGGTGTCTTTATCCGCCTGCTGCGCTACGCTGCCCTGGTCGTCTCCCTTATTTTACCCGGACTGTACGTCGGCGTGGTTACCTTTCATCCCGAGCTGCTGCCGACATCTCTTTTTTTACGAACCATCAGCGCCCGCGAAGGGGTCCCCTTTCCGGTGATTGCCGAGATGCTGCTCCTGGAACTGATTTTCGAGATTTTACGCGAAGCGGGGCTCCGCCTGCCGCCGGCCATCGGCCCGGCCATCAGCATCGTCGGCGCGCTGATTTTGGGGGATGCCGCCATCCGCGCCGGCCTGGTCTCGCCGGGCGTGGTGATCATCGTGGCGCTGACCGCCATCGCCGGCTTCTCCACCCCCGCCTTTGCCCTGAGCACCGCCTTCCGGCTGCTCCGCTTTATCTTTACCATCCTCGGGGCCGCCTTCGGACTTTTCGGCCTGCAGTTCGCCCTGCTGCTGACCATCATCCACCTCTGCAGCCTGCGCTCCTTCGGGATGCCCTACCTCAGCCCGCTGGCGCCGTTGATCTTATCCGATCTCAAAGACTCAATTATCACCGTCTGGTGGTGGGGAATGCGCAGCCGTCCGAAGCTGCTAGGCGGGCGCGAACCGCTGCGGCAGCCGGCCGGGCAGAAACCACAGCCCGGGCAGGACCCCGGAGAGGGTGAAAGGAAGTAAAGATGCCCCGGGAAAAGATAGCCAACCGCCAGCTCTTCTTTATGCTCTTCATGATCCGCTGCAATATTGCCGTGGCCTTCCTGCCGGTGCTGACCACCGCCGATGCCTTCCAGGATGCCTGGATCTCCGGCATTATCCAGTTTTTCCCGGCAGCGCTGCTGCTGATCTTCTTCGGCAGCCTCGGCACCCGCTTCCCCGACCTGACCGTCGCCCAGTACAGCGAAAAGCTGCTTGGCCGCGCTCCGGGCAAGATTCTTACCCTGGTCGTTCTGTGGGCCTTTCTGCACATGGCCGCAATCGAGGTGCGCACTTATGCCGATATGCTGGTCACCGTCTTCGTTCCGGATACTCCTTTGCTCTTTTTGATTGCCGCCATGGTCATCGCATCGGCCGCGGCGGCTTATGCCGGGATCGAAGTGATCGGGCGGGCCGCCGACCTGCTCTTTCCGGTCTATCTCCTGATGATCATCGGCAGCCTGCTGATGCCGCTCCCCCTGTTGAAGACTATGCTTTACAACCTCGAACCTGTTTTCGCGCGCGGCTGCAGCCCCGTTATAAGGGGCGCGCTCACACCGGCGGCGGTCACGGTGCAGTTTTTGGTCCTGACCATGCTGACCCCTTCCGTTAACGAACCAAAACGAGCCCTGCGGAGCGCGCTGGAGGCCCTGGCCTGGGCAAGCGTAATTTTAATCCCCATCGCCTTGGTGACAGTGGCCATTCTCGGCCCACAGCAGGGGGCGCGGGCCATTTATCCGTTTTTTGGCATGGTCCGGGTCGTCGCCCTCAGCGAATTCATCGAGCGGGTCGAGGCGCTGGCGGTCTTCGCCTGGGGGCTGGGCCTCTTTGTCGAGGTGGCGGTCTACCTTTACTGCGGAGCGAAAGGCCTTTCACAGGTACTGGGCCTGGGAAACTACCGCCCCCTGATCCTGCCCATGGCGGCAATCTGGATCGTCCTCGGGATCCATGTATCCAGGAACGTGTTTCAGCTACTCGAATTTTTCAAGCCCTACTTTTTTGCTCCGTACGCTGCGGCCATCATGATCCTACCCTTTGCCATCCTCTGGGCGGCTTATCTCTTCCGCCGGTTTTCAAGGGGGCGATCCCGTGCGCCTTGAGCGCCTTGCGCTGCTGCTGATCATCGCCGTCCTGGCCGGAAGCCTCAGCGCCGGCTGCTGGAACCGGCGCGAACCGGAACTCCTGGGCGTGGTCCTGGCGGTGGCTTTCGATTATGATCCGGAAAGCGGCCTCTACCAGGTTTTCGCCCAGCTGGCCAACCCGATCGCAATGGGAGGAGGCACTAGCGGATCTTCCGGAGGCGGCAGCGGCGGGAAAAAAGCTTTCTGGACGGCGGGGGCAGAGGGGCACACCCCTTTTGAAGCCATCCGCAACCTGGTCGAGATCTCCAGCCGGGACCTTTTTTGGGCCCACTGCCGGGTAGTCCTCTTTTCAGAGGATCTGGCCCGGCGGGGGATTAAAGATATCATGGATCTCTTTGAGCGGGAACGGCAGTTCCGCCTTATCGTCAAGCCGGCGGTGGTTGAAGGAGATCTGCGTAAAATAATTGAGGCTGATTTTCCGCTCGAGGAGACCGGGGCGCGGGGCCTGGATCGCTTTATCGTGACCACCCGTTTTGAAAAATCGATCTTCCCGGAGAAGAATTTAAACGAGCTGATTTCCAACCTCTCACAGCCCGGCCAAGAGATGATTATCGGGCGGCTGGAGGCGCTCGAGACCGGAAAGAAAAGCAGCGAAGAAAGCGGCGGAGCCGCTGGTGAGCCGCCGGCCCGGATCGGCGGCAGCGCCCTCTTCCGCGGCGACCGCATGGTCGGATGGGCCACCAACAAGCAGACCCAGGGGTGGTCCTATGCCACCGGCCGCGCCTTCCGCTCCAACTTTGTCATCGAATCGCCCGTGAAGGAAGGAAGTTATGTCAGCATTGAAGCACTCGGCCACAGCGCCCAAATGCGCCTGCGCGGCGATGAAGAGAAGTGGCGGATCGAGCTAAAGGTGAAACTGCACGGCCGCATCCAGGAATTCGGCGGCCCGGGGAATCTCGACACCGAAAGTGAGCTGACCCGCTCCCTGGAGAGGCGGGCCGCCGGGGCAGCGCGCAACCGCATCGAGGCGATGCTCAGCCGTTCCCAGGAGCTGAAGGCAGACGTCTTCGGTTTCGGCAACCTGATCTACCGGAAGAATCCGCGGTTGTGGCAGAAGATTGGCCCCAGGTGGGACGAAGAGATCTACCCGCAGCTGAAAATTGACCTTTTTGTTGAGTACAGGATTCTCCGCACCGGACTGGTTAAAAACCCGTTATAGGAGGAATACCGGAATGATGATCTGGGTTGCGCTGGCCATGATTTTGATCGCCTTGATCCAGGTCCCCGCGCTGGTC
>CAZPET010000078.1:0-7529 GCA_964585625.1 uncultured Syntrophomonadaceae bacterium | reverse complement strand
ATGATTTTAAATTTTCCCCGCAGCCCGGCGTTCTCCAGCGCCCCGACAGTCTCTTTCATCGGATCGAAAGCAAGGGTTAACAGAGCGCTCATGCCGACAACCTGCGGCTGGAACGATCGTGCTTCTTCGACAAATATTTCGGGGGCAACATCTACGCCCAGGTCCCGCACCTCAAAACCGTTGATATCGAGCATGAATGTAACGATATTTTTACCGATATCATGGATATCTCCCTTCACCGTGCCGATCAATACCCGGCCCAGTTTCTGCTGCTGTTCTCCGTCCCCCTCTTCTTTCACTTCCCCTTTTCCTTTAACCCGCTCGGAAATTTCCGTTAACATCTGTTCAGTGAGCATCAATCCCGCGCTGGCCCATCCGGAATCGGAAAAAGACGCTGAAATCTGTGTTAACATCTGGCCTGCCAGCATCAATTCCGGCAGAAAATATTGGCCCCTTTCGTGACGCAGACCCACTTCCACTACTGCCCGGCGGCAGCAATCCATCAATAACAGCGGCGGAGTGCCGGATTTTAATGCTTCCCCGGCGAGATTCAGCGCTTCCGGTTCTCGCATTTCAACGATGGCATGATAAAGTTTGTCCAGCATATTGGCCTCCCAGTATACGGTAATATACTGGTAAAATAGGACCTCCTTTATTATTTTTTTGAATTGTCTGCCTTTACTTGGCCGTATTATATCACATTTGGTCCATGAAATGCCAAAAACAAACCCAATTTCAGAGGTTTAAGAATGACAGCAGGGGTTTTTGTTTTATACAGAAACCCGGCAGAAACTGTAAGCAAAAAGGGGTTGCTCAAAAAATGGAACAACCCCTTCTGCTTTGCTATCATCAACGGCGTTCTTCGACCTCTATTAAAAGGCGGGAGGCCCTTTTTCGGCCTCCCCGCCGCAGAACATGGTGTGCTGCCAGAGCCGGTATTCGCTTACAGGAACCGGAACAGGTCCTGTTTACTCTTCTTCCTCATTTAGCCCGAGCGATATGAACATAGTCCCGTCTCTGCTGTAGCTCACCGACACCGACGCTTTCTCTTCCAACCAGGCGATATAGGTTACGTTGTCTTCGTCTGAAGAAGTGGCCACATTCTTGTCAAAGCCCGCGTTTTTTAGAGCTTCGACATATTGCTGAAAGTCTTTTTCATCTACTTCTTCAATCTCGATCCAGCAACCTTCCGGTGAGTTGACCACTGCAGAGATCGTGCCTTCCTTGAATTCCGGGATCATAGCCGCCGCCCCATCCTTGGGCCATTCACCCCCGCCCATAGTCCATTCCGTACCATCCTCGCCCTTTACATTTATCGTGCCGTCATCAAGATCAATATCAACATCTTCTCCGGCAACCTTGTCGACAATACCCTCCGTTATTTTTTCCGTGACCTTGTCAGCAATCTTCTGCCTTACGCCGCAGCCGGTCAGGGATAACAACAGGAGCATAACGATCAATACAGCCAGGCCCTTTCTCATCTCACTGCTCACCCCTCTCATGTTCTTTGGTAAACTCCTTCCAGGATCCGCCTCTTTCGCTCGGGACCTACTTGAGCAGCCTGAACTTGCCGATCAGCGGCAGCTCCTTCGCTTTGCCGCCCAAACCGTTAACCAGGCCCATGATCATTAATACAAAGTACAGGATGCCAAAAACAGGAAGTAGCATCCAACCTACAATCGGAATTATGGTCAGGATAATGCTTCCACCCACACCGAGAATCAGCAATAACAATCCCTGGTTGGCATGGAATCTGCCGAACGGCGAATCGGGACAGGCGACCAGCGGCAGGAAGAACAGAAGATAGGCCAGCCCGGCCATGGTCTTATTTTTCTCGATATCGGCCTGGTCAAAAACCGGAATGGCGCTCCCTTCTGCAGTCTGCTCGTTGAACTTGGGTTCTGTCATTAAAATAGACCTCCTTTATTGTTGAAAATTGCTTTCTGCGCTTGATCATACAGCGCCTCGCCCAATAATGAATCACCCTCAGGGTGATTTTGGATCAAATATGAGTCCTATCCTTAAATTTTTAACGGTGAAGCGCATGTTTGAATGTGGTATAATGTTCTTACATAATATTTCTGAAGATTATTTTTTAAGAGAGACAATCCCGTGATTTTATAACAACATTAACAGGGAGGAGTGCGTTTTTATGGTGAAAATTTCCCGGCATCTTTTTTTAATTTTACTTATGGTGTCCCTTATTCTTATATCAATTTCCGGATGCGCCAGCCGTCCCGGCGCTCCCACCATACTTACACTCTGGCATAATTACGGCGGTCAGCTGAAAGAGACCATGGATGAGATGATCGATGAGTTCAACGAAACCGTTGGGACCGAAAAAGGGATCATCATCAGCGTAACCTCCATCTCCGGCTCGGCGGCGATCCATGAAAAATTGACCATGGCGGCCAATGAAGAACCGGGAGCGCCCTCAGTCCCCGATATTACCATTGCTTACCCCAGAACAGCTCTCCTGCTGGCGGAAAAAGAGCTGCTGGTTGATCTGGATAAACTGTTTACCGCTAAAGAACTTGCCGCATATGTCCCGCAATTTTTACAGGAAGGCCGCCTCAGGGGAGACAGTCTCTACGTTTTCCCCACCGCCAAGTCCACGGAAGTTCTCTTTCTTAACAGGACCATCTTCGACCGGTTTGCCGGAGAAGCAGGAGCTTCCATTGATGATCTAAAGACATTCGAGGGAATCGCCAGAGTTGCCGCGCTCTATTACGATTGGACCGACAATCAAACCCCCGCCACCAAAAATGACGGCAAAGCTTTTTTCATGTCCGATTCGCTCTTTAATTATGCCCTGGTCGGGTGTCAACAGCTGGGCGCAGATTTTATCGATGGGGGCGCAATTAACTTCAGCTCGCCGCAATACAACAAGGTCTGGGAAAGTTACTTCAAACAGGCGGTTCTGGGCCAGGCCTCGATCTACAACGGGTATGCCACCGATCTCTTCAAAACAGGTGAGATTGTCTGCTCGACAGGCTCCACCGCCGGCGTTATGTTTTTCTCGCCTACAGTCACCTATCCGGACAATACCACTGAACCGGCAGAACTGGCCATGCTGCCTTATCCCGTATTCGAGGGCGGGGAAAAAGTTGCCATGCAGCGGGGCGCGGGCATGTGCGTAACCAGGTCTACAAAAGAAAAAGAGCGTCTGGCCGCTGTTTTTCTGAAATGGTTTACCAGCCCCGAAAACAATCTGCGCTTTGTTTCATCCACCGGCTACCTCCCGGTCACCGAAGAAGCCTTTGGCGAGATCATGTCCCGGGAGATCGAAACCATCCCGGATGAAAAGATCAAGAATCTTCTCTCGGCATGCAAGATCATGCAACAAGACTACGAATTTTTCATACCGCCGCTTTTTGAGGGAAGCGATCAGTTACAGGAAAGATACGAAACCGGGTTTAAGGATATTGCCTCTTCATCCGGAGAATCTTACCGGGAACTTTTGAACAACAGCGATCCGGACAAGGCCTATGAAGCCGTTGCCGGCAAGGCATTCGAGGATCTCTCCAATCAATTTTAAGAGGCAGGATTAATTGAAAAATATTCTTTCCCGGCTAAAAAAAATCGGGGAGCCACCCCTGCAGACGCTTCACCGGGTCGGTGTGACCGGAATACCCCTCGGACAGAGACTCTTCCTGTTCCTGGCAGTGCTTGTGCTGACTATTTTTCTTGGCTTTATCGCAATTTTGTTGTTTACGGGAACCTTTACCGCAGGTTTGTCCGAAAATGAAAGATTTTTGGAAAATGAATTATTGCGAGCTTCAAATGATATCACTAAACAGTACGGGCAAATATCCTTACAGACGGTAGATCTCGCAAAGAATTTATCCGGAAGTATTGAACAGAGAATCTCCGTAATGGGTCTGTCACTTTCAGATCTGGGCAAGTATCCTCATCTGCTGGAGGAGATCATCTCCGATGAATGCGATCAGGCCTTGTTTGCGCTGATGGTAGCCAAAAGCAGCGGCGTCTTCTTTATCCTCGATGCAACGATCAACCCGGCCCTGGCTCATGCCGCAAACTCCAGGGCCGGGCTATATATCAAAAACATGGAGCCAAATGTGATCAGCGCCTCTTCCCCAAACATCATTATTCTGCGCGGTTTCCCCGGCATCGGCCGTAAAAATTTCCTGCCTCTCCATGCGCAGTGGAAAATGGAATTTGACATCGGCAATGCGCCCTATTATCACCGTCCCATGGAGGCGGCAAATGCAACCCCCCATCTCCCGTTATCACGGCTTTACTATTGGAGCGATGCCATGAAACTTCCCGGCACCAGCGAGGAGGTCATGCTTTGCGCGGCGCCCTTGATGGATTCAAAGGGCTGCGTCTTCGGTGTCTGCGGCCTTGAAATAAGCGCGATGCTCTTTAAACTATCCCACATGCCCAACAACAGCACCTACAAGCGCCTCTTCTGCCTGCTGGCGCCGGCTTCGGAAAACACGATCGAACTGCACCGTTCCCTTTTCGCCGGCGGTTACTCGGCCAAAATGATCTCCGGTAAACAGAGTACGCTGCAAATTTCGAGGCGGCGCCGCCATTTTTACACCTACAAGCAGGATCAAGATATTGCCTTCCTGGGAATCCATGCACCGGTTCAGCTTTACCCCCGGGATTCAGCCTTCGCCGATCAAAAGTGGTCCGTCGCCGTGATGGTTCCGGAAGAAGATATGATGGCTTCCGTAACCAGATTGAATGTGATCCTGTTCTCTTCGTTAACGATCCTCGTGATCCTGGGCGTAATTCTATCCTTTAACTTGAGCAACAAGTTTTTTATCAAACCGATTTCTCAAGGGCTCGATATCATCAAGTCGACGAACCTGGGGGCTGCGCCCAGGACCAGGATCCCGGAGATAGATGATTTGATTGATTTCCTGGCCTTGCGCAACCGGGAGCTGGCTGAAAAGGCCCGGCAGGAAAACCTTTCATTTGCTACCCTCAATGAATTTCTGGAACGGACCAGGGAGCTTACTCCGGCGGAGCGGGACGTTTTTAAACTCTACGGAGAAGGTTACACGGCGCAGGAGATTGCCGCGAAGCTCTACCTCAGCATAAATACAATCAAAACCCACAGCAAGCACATTTATTCTAAGCTCGAGGTAACCTCACGCGAGGAAATTATTCTTTATTCAAATCTGCTCAAAGAAATCGGTAAAGAAATTAACTGAAATAATAGGATTCCCGGCCATGATGCCCGGGAATCCTCTTTCACCGGAACCTGAGAGCTCTTATTCTATTTCTGCAACGCCTCTGCCACCCAGGGGGGAAGCTGGTATTTTACCGTCCCGGGATAGGTGATCCCCTGCCACTCATAGGGCCAGACGCACTTCAACTCTCCATCCTGCCACTGGGTTCCCACGGCGGTAACATACTCCGGCCCCCAGATGACGTCATGATTCTCATCAAAAGCCTGGATGCCGCAGGCAGAGGTGAACCTGGTTTTCTCCATCTCCTCAACCACCGCCTCCAGCTCCAGGGTGCCCGCCCTCTCAACGGCTTCTTTGTAGATATAGATCGCGTCATAGGTGCCGGCATTATAGGTCGGAAACTCGCCCGCTTTTTCGATGAATTCCTCGTACCAGTCAATTGTTTTGCCGGTAATTTCTACGGGAGCGTACGTGTTCAGCGTAAACTCGTAGTTGCCATAGTTGTCGGTGGCCTCGATGAATCCTTTTGACTGCGCTTCGACATTGATTCCCACCGATGCTGCCGGTATCTGCAGTTCACCCCATTGCCTGGCATAGGTAACCCCGCCCGACGAGGAGAGGTAGGTATAGATGATCTGCGCTCCCGAATCCCGGATCGCGGCCAGCTCTGCGGTCATATCAGTGGCCTGGGGAGAGGGACGCCAGACGCCGGCTACCTCCATCCCAAAAGAGGGAATCACCTGCTGCGCAACGGCAGCCAGGGTATCTCCCGCCGCCGCCTCCTCGCAGACCACCGCCACCTTGGGAGCTTCGATGCCGTAATCGTCTTTCAGCACCTGGCCGACATGCTGCATTAAAAGCAGCGAAGCCTTGGCCAGCAGCTCTCCGTTCAGCGGGGTGACCCGGAACCAGTACTTGTAGCGATCGTAATTCTCGCCCACTTTATCGGCCATCTCTTTGAAGGAAGCGCCGCAGGTGATATAGATCTTTTGGTGATCCATCATCATTTCCTGTATCGCCACCGCGGCCTCGGTGCGGATGGTCCCCACCAGCAGATCAATGTTATCCTGGGCGATGGCCTTCTCTACCGCGCTGGAAGCGTCATCCACACTGAGCAGTTCGTTGGTATCGATCTTGACCAGCTCTATGGGGTAATAGTCATCCCCCACCTTGATCCCCCCGGCTTCGTTGATCTCATCGGCGGCCATTTGAGCGCCCAGCATGTGATGCTGTCCGTGGATGAACTGCATCGGACCGGCTACGCCGATTTTGATCACATTGCCCTCTTCTTCCTGCCTGGCGCACCCTGCAACCAGGATCATCCCCAAACAGAAGAGCGCCAGCAAGAGAACAGTCACAACCTGCCTGATATTCACGATTTTATAGACCCCCTTAAATTGATCGCTGCCTGTGGGCAGCCTTAATCCGTTGGATACCCGGTTTGGCCTTCCGTTCCGGTGGCCACCCCCCTTCCGGCAACCAGCAATGTCCGGCAGACCCGGCATTTACGTCGGGTAAATGCATTCCTCTCTTTACACCGCGGGCATTCCTTTTCCACGCGGTCCAGGAACCAGGGAGCGACCCCTTCCGGCATGAACCGCAGCACGATCACGATCGTCACTGCAAAGAAAAGCATCCGCATTTCCGGGAAGGCCCGCATTATTTCCATCAACGGAAAGAGGATCACCACGCCGGTTACAGCGCCGTAAACAGTGGCAATCCCGCCGAAGATCGTCCAGATGATCGCCTGGAAGGAGAGCATCACATCAAGCATGCTTGGGCCGGCCAGCCGCATGTAGTGGGCATAAAATCCCCCGGCAATCCCGGCAAAGAGGCCGCTCAAGCAGAACGCCAGGAGCTTGTAAGCGGTCGTGTTGATCCCCGAGGCGCGCGCGGTGATCTCATCCTCCCTGATTGCATGGAAGATCAGCCCCAGCTTCGAATCGGTAATCTTCCAGATCAGCAAACATAAGACCACCCCCAGCACCAGGGCGATGTAGCACTCGGCCAGGCGGCTTCCTGCGAGGCGGCTAATGCCGGAGACTCCCAGTTCCCCCCCGGTGTACTCCTTGAAGATATAGACGACACCTTTGAGAATAATCGGAAAGGCGAGAGTAGCCAGGCTCAGATACTGCCCCTTGAGCCGCAGGCAGGGAATGCCGATGGCCAATCCCGCCGCCACCGCCGCCAGCGCCCCAAGGGGGATGGTTAGAAGAGGCGGCAGCTTCAGATACAGATTCAGCATGGCCGAGGTATAGGCCGCCACCCCGAAGAAGAGGGCATGACCCAGATTGAGCTGCCCCACGAAGCCGGAAAGAAGATCCCAGCTGGCGGCAAAGACGGCAAAGATGGCGGTCAGGGTGA
>CAZPET010000077.1:0-7636 GCA_964585625.1 uncultured Syntrophomonadaceae bacterium | reverse complement strand
CCGTTTACTCGAGGTAATCCTTCAGCCGTTTGCTGCGCATGGGATGGCGCAGCTTGCGCAGCGCTTTTGCTTCAATCTGGCGGATTCGCTCGCGGGTAACGCCAAAATACTGCCCCACCTCTTCAAGAGTACGGGAGCGGCCGTCATCGAGGCCAAACCTGAGCCGCAGCACCTTCTCTTCCCGCGGGGTCAGCGTGTCGAGGACATCCTCCAGCTGCTCCTTGAGCAGCTCGAAAGCCGCCGCATCCGCAGGCGCCTGCGCTTCCTGGTCTTCGATAAAATCACCGAGGTGGCTGTCGTCCTCCTCGCCGATAGGCGTCTCCAGAGAGACCGGCTCCTGGGCAATTTTTAAGATTTCCCGCACCCGTTCCTCGCTGATATTCATTTCCCGGGCAATTTCTTCGGGGAGCGGTTCGCGGCCGAGCTCCTGAACCAGCTGCCTCTGGATACGGATCAGCTTGTTGATCGTTTCAACCATGTGCACCGGAATGCGGATGGTGCGGGCCTGGTCGGCAATGGCCCTGGTGATCGCCTGGCGGATCCACCAGGTGGCGTAAGTGCTGAACTTGTAACCCTTCCTGTAATCAAACTTTTCGACCGCCTTGATCAACCCGAGGTTTCCCTCCTGGATCAGGTCGAGAAAAAGCATTCCCCGGCCGACATATTTCTTGGCGATGCTCACCACCAGGCGCAAATTGGCTTCTGCAAGGGCGCGCCTGGCCTCTTCACTGTTATTCTCGATCGCCTTGGCCAGCTCCACCTCTTCCTCCGGAGTCAGCAAGGGGATCTTGCCTATTTCCTTTAAATACATTCTTACCGGATCGTTAATGGCAACCCCTTCGGGCAAAGAAAGTTCGTCCTCCTCTTCAGTCTTTGTTGTTTCTTCTGTTTCTGCAGTTTCATCCGCCGGTTTGGCAGAAGAGCTCTTGCCATTACCGGCGGTCTCATCAATTATCTCAATCCCCTGTTCCGCCAGCTGATCGTAAAAACGGTCAAGCGCCTCCACAGAAAGCTCATAAGACTGCAGAGTATCAATAATCTCTTTGTAAGAAAGAGAGCCTTTGTTCTTGCCGCGTCCAATCAAGCCCTGCTGAACTTCTTCCAAGGAAACAACTTTTTCTATGTCTTTAGCCATGCAAATTCTCTCCTCCTCCGGAACGATAGGGAGTGCCTTTAAGTTGTTTAATCACCTGCAACTGCTCCTGAAGTATTTTTTTGGCATGGTCGTCATACTGCTTCTTCTTATCTTTCTCTTTCAGGACCCGCTGCCGCAATTCCTGTTGCCTGGCTAGCTTTTCCCGATTTATTCTTTCAATGCAGTCCCTGGTCATTCTGACCAGTTTTTCAGGCTCCAGGCCCTGCAGACTCGGGTCGGTGGTTGCTGCGGTGATCATGCTGTGGATTTCTTCATCCGTGAAGTAATCAATCAGCTCTTCGCCGCTAACATGGCGGCCTTCACCTTTCAATTTCAAAATAGTTTCAACAACCTGCCGGAGCGGCCCGTCTTGAAAATCGTCAGGCTCCAGGGCATCAAAAACCATCCCGGCTGTTTCTTCGCTGTGCAGCATCATAGAGAGCAATATCTTTTCAGCCGGGTTGGTCTTTATTTGATTAATCTTAGTTTGATCTTTTATCAACAGATTATGACCGCGGCCCGCTCTCTGACTTTTTTGCTGCCGCATCAATTCCCGCCTGACGGCCCCTTCGGAAACACCGAGCTCTTCAGCCACCCGTTTCAGGTAAATATCCCGTTCTACCAGGTTCGGTATATCCTGGAGCATCAAGAGCGCTCCTTCGAGAAAATGCAGCCGGCTCTCTTCCGATGCCGGGTCATGGCGCCTTTTCAAGACCTCCAGCCGGTATTCTGCAAGGGGTTTCGCCCGGGCTATCGTCTCCTCAAAATAGGCCGCCCCGCGCTGCCGGATCAATCCGTCGGGATCGTTGCCCTCCGGCAGATCGGCCACCTCTACCAGGCAGCCGGAATCCTGCAATATTTTCAGCCCCCGCCATGTCGCCGACTCACCAGCGCTGTCGGCATCATAGGCAATGATTGCTTTTTCAGCCTGGGAACGCATCAACCGGCCCTGTGCCGGGGTGAGGGCGGTCCCCAGCGAGGCCACCACGTTCTTTATCCCGGCCTGAAAAGCGGTAATCACATCGGTATAGCCTTCCACCACGATCACCGTCTTATGGCGGCGGATCTGCTCCCGGGCCAGATGGAGGCCGTAAAGAAACGCTCCTTTTTCAAAAACCGGCGTTTCGGGTGAATTCAGGTATTTCGGACCGCCTTTATCTCCCGCCTCCAGCGCCCTGGCGCCAAATCCGGCCACTTTCCCGCCTATATTGAAGATCGGAAAGATCAGACGATCTCTGAACCGGTCATAATGACCGCCGCCCTGCCGGGGTGAAACCAGTCCTGCCTGCAGCAGAAGATCTGTGGGGACCCCTTTTTTCAGGGCATAATTGGCCAGATTCTGCCATCCCGGCGGCGCATATCCCAAACAAAAAAGTTCACTTGTTTCCCGGTCAATACCTCTCTCAAGCAGATAAGCTGCCGCTTTTTTACCGGCGGGACTGTTCCAGAGCCGATCAGCATAAAAACGAGCCGCCAGCCGGTTCAGATCAAAGATCTTCTCTTTCAACCGGCTCTCTTCGCTGCCGGACGTCCTGGACTCGGGAATGGCCACCCCTGTCTGCCGGGCCAGCAACCGGACCGCTTCGGGAAAAGAGAGATTTTCCATCCTCATGATAAAGTTAAAAACATTGCCCGAAGCGCCGCACCCGAAGCAGTAAAAGAGTTGCTTCTCCGGTGTTACCGTAAAGGAGGGCGTTTTTTCACTGTGAAAGGGGCATAGACCGAGCATATTCTTTCCCCTTTTTTCCAGAGCAAGATACTGCCCCACCAGGCTGGCCATGTCGCATCGCTGCCTGATTTCATCAATAATTTGCTCCGGGATTCCCTGGGCCAAGACATTCACCGCCGATGATGAAGATACTTTTATTACTTCTCCGATGTTCGAAAGAAAGAAAAACCCCATCCCGCAATGTAAAGAGACGAGGCAACCCTGGATAAACGATTTTTCAACGTCAATCCTACAATGGCCGGGACCGCTCCTCCCTGCGTGAACATGGTAAATCAATTTTTCTGTTACAATATATTCTACGCTCCGGGAGATAATCCTGCTTAACCTGATAATTTCCGCAAAGCGGCTCCCCCATATTATTGCCATAATGTGACATTTTGATTCCGGCGGCCCCTGTTAAAGGGGGCTGTCAAAAAGGCAGCCCCCTCAAGCATTTTTTCTTCCGGTAGAGTGGTACCGGCTGATTCAGCTAGCTCAGCGGTGACTGAGTCAACTCCTTGAACTGCTCGGCCGCCCCTTGCATGACCCGGCCAAACTCGCCGGCTTCGGAGGAGGCCAGTTCCAGGTAGGCAACCCGCCCGGCGCCAAGGCCCATCTCTTCCAGAAGCGCGTTGACATGGGCGATCCGCTTCTGAATCCAGCCGGCGGCATCCTTGTGCGGGCAGGCGGACTGCTCGTCTTCTTTGCAGCCGGCCACGATGATGCCGTCAACGCCCGCTTCCACCGCCTTGAGCAGGTGGAGCGAATCTATTTTGGCCACACAGGGATAGCGCACCAGCGCCAGGTTGCCGGCCTTGAATTCGCTAATCTCGGGCAAGGCAAAGGGTCCGTAACCGCAGGTGATAGCCAGCACCGCCGGCGCGCCGTTGGCCCGCTGCAGCAGCTCCTTCACGGCAGGCTCGATTCCCGCGGCGGCCTCCTCAACCAGCGGTGCGCGGAACTGAATCGCGTAAGCCGGGCAGATCGAGAGGCAGAGCCCGCAGGCCTGGCACTGCTCGCTGCGGATGCTCACGGTCCCATCTTCGTTCAGCACCGGAACATCGTAGGGGCAGACACGCACGCAGGTAAGGCAGTTTGCGCAGAGCTCATCGATCCGCTCCGCTCCGGCAAGGCAGGTCAGGCAGCGGCGGGCCTCGTTAATAGCGGTAACGACATCAAAACCGTGCTCCGCCTGCTTGAAATGTTTAACCCGCTCCGCGGGGGACATCATCGGGATGGGGTGACGCTCCACCCGGGTTATCTTTTCGGCCACGGCGGGATCGAGCTTCTCCAGTGCGGCCGGCTCTTCCAGCGCTTCGCTGTCGAAGGCTTTGCCGTCAAGATGGGCCAGAATGGCCTGCGCCGCCACCCGGCCGCTCTTCATCGACTGGACCGCGGTTCCCGGGCCGGTGACCATCTCGCCGCAGGCAAAGACCCCGGGGCGGCTGGTGGACATGGTCCTGCGGTCAAAAACTATGCGGCCGCGCTCATCGAGATCGACCTGCCCTTTCAACGGTTCCGGATCGCCGCCCTGCCCGATGGAGAAGATGACAATATCGCCGGAGATAAGCTTCTTGTTCTCTTTATCGTAGGTCGGGCTGAACCTCCCGGCTTCATCAAAAACAGAGCAGCACTCGATCACCTCGAGGCCGCTGATTTTGCCGTTCTCCCGGACAATTGCGTTTGGTCCCCAGGAGTTGTTGAACTCAACATTTTCTTCTTTGGCCTCTTCGATTTCCCAGGGGAAGGCGGGCATCTCGTCCGCCGATTCCAGGCAGACCACCTTGACCCCGGCGGCGCCGCAGCGAACCGCCGAGCGGGCCACGTCCATGGCCACGTTGCCGCCGCCGACCACGATCACGGTGGGACTCCCCTCGAAATGGAAGCTGTTCCGCTTCACATCCTTGAGGAAGTTCAGGGCATAGAGAACTCCGTCTCCTTCCACGCCGGGGATGCCCAGACCGCGGCTCACCGGCAGACCCAGGGCGATCAGTACGGCCCCGTAGCCTTCTTTCTGGAGCTGCTCAACCGACAGGTTGCGGCCAAGCTCAAACCCGGTTTTAAACTCCACCCCCTGTTCGGAGATCTCATCGATATCCTGATCGATCACTCCGTCGGGGAGGCGGTAGAGCGGGATATAATGACGGACCGCCCCGCCCATGAACGGCTCGCGGTCATAAACAGTCACCGCGCAACCCTGCCGGGCCAGGTCGTAAGCCGCGGTCAGGCCGGCGGGCCCGCCGCCGATTACGGCCACTTTCCCCCTCGAGCCGGGGGCGGCCCCGGATGGAGGCGCCTTCGCCGCACTGTTTTCCACGGCGAAGCGCTTCAGTCCGCGGATCGATGGGGGCTGGTCCACATCATGGCGCCGGCACTCATCTTCACAGTGATGGGCACAGATCGTGCCGCAGATCGAGGGAAGCGGGTTGGTCTCTTTGATGATCGCCAGCGCCCGGTCAAAATTACCCGTGGCGATGGACAGAAGATAATCACGCACATCCTGGTGCAAGGGACAGGCTGCCTGACAGGGTGGAATTACATTTTCCGTTGAGGCCTGGATATTATGCTGGGTCAAGAATGATCACTCCTCGTCTCAAAAAAAGTTTACATTTTTAATATTTCGCGGTTCAAACCTTTATTCCTCTCCGCCGCCGTATTAAATTCGAATTCTTTAAGTTTTATCAGGTATATTTTTCAAAAAGGATTTCTCTCTTCATTAACGAAATGAAAAGCGGTATAGCGAAAAGTATTTACTTTAACGCAAGACGGCGGTGCACCGGGCCACCTCGACTACCCGCCGGGCCAGGATCTCTATCCGGCTGACGGCATTTTCATCGCCGGAAGCGGGTGCCTGAGCGCAGCAGCCGTGGTGCCCGGCGTCGGCGGAGGCGTGACCGTCGCCAACCAGGATCATCCCCTGGATCAGCATCATGTCGTGCAGCGCCTTCAGGGTAGTTTCCTGGCCCCCGAAACGGGCGCCGCCGGTGGTGACAGCGGCTCCGACGGTGTTAAGCAAACCCTGTGCGGAGCGCAATTTTCGGCTTTTGTCCCAGAACCCCTTCAACTGGGCAGAAACCGTGCCGAAATAAACCGGGCTGCCGATGATGACCGCGTCGGCCTGCGCCAGCTGCCGGAAGGCCTGCTCAAGGACGCTTCCCCGGTAGCAGGCCCCGGAACAGGGAGATGAACAGGCCCGGCAATAGGGGTATTTTTGTGATTGCAGCAGCGGTTCGACATGAATCAGCTCTGTTTCCGCTCCATCCTGGCGGGCTCTCTTTAACGCCAGTTCGAGCAGGTAAGCTGTGCTGCCGTCTTTCCTGGGGCTGCCGTTCAATCCGATTACATGCAACAACTGAACCACCCTTTCTATGATCATGATTGAAGCTGACATTTGTAGGAGGTAATTCATCACATGCACATGGCAAAAAAGAAAATCGCCTGTTTTTTGATAACGCTCCTGCTGCTCCAGGCCGTCACCTTGCCGGTTTTCGCGGCGCCGGCGGTTGAGCTGGAACTGAACGCCGGCAGCGCCGTGCTCATTGACGCGGAGAATGGGACGCTGCTATATGAAAAAGACGCCCGCGTGCCGCGGCCTCCGGCCAGCCTGACCAAGCTGATGACCCTGCTTCTGGCCATGGAAGACCTGAAGTCAGGCCTGGTTGACTGGGACACCATGGTCACGGTCAGCGAGCAGGCCTGGAGAACCGGCGGTTCGCAAATGTTTTTAAATATCGGGCAGCAGGTTTCCTTCAAGGATCTGCTCAAAGGTATCACCATTATTTCGGCCAACGATGCCTGCGTTGCCGTGGCCGAGCACCTCAACGGTTCTGAGGCGGCTTTTGTCCAGCGCATGAACCGGCGGGCGGCCGAGCTGGGCCTGGAGAACAGCCATTTTGTTAACCCTCACGGCATGGATGATCCGGATCATTATATGAGCGCTCTCGACGTGGCCCGCCTGGCAGCCTATTTTATCCGCACGCAGCCGGAGGCGGCCGCGTTTCAGTCGGAAAAAGAATTCACCTTCAATGAGATTCGCCAGTTCAACCTGAATCCCCTCCTCGGGAGTTACCCGGGCGCGGACGGTATCAAAACCGGCAGCACCCCCGGGGCCGGTTACTGCCTTGCTGCAACCAGCAAACAGCAAGGGATGCGCCTGATCGGGGTTGTGCTCAACACAGACAGTGAAGAGCAGCGGCAGGAGGACAGTGAAACTCTCCTGAATTACGGCTTCCGCAACTTTGAAATAAAAACGCTGTATGAGAAAGATGAGGTTATTGCCCGGCTTCCGGTGAAGCGCGGCCAGAAGAGGGAGGCCTGCCTGGTTGCCGGGGGTCCGGTGCGGGCCGTGGTTCCCCGTGGTGACAGCAGCTACAAAATCACTGAAGAGCTGGACCTTCCCGACACGGTAGCCGCCCCGGTAAAAGAGGGCGATATTGTAGGCACCCTGCGCCTGAAGAACCCGGAAGGCGAGCTTATCGGCGAGGTGGAGCTGACGGCACAGGAGAGCTTGAAGAGGCTCGGCTTTTTACCGAACCTGCTGCGGCAGACCGGCGACCTTATTGCCGGCCTGTGGCACCGCATCTGGCCGTTGTAAAACTGGAGGTTGGAAGTCGGAGGTCAGAAGTCGGACAATAGCTTTCACCACCGTATTGCCAAAGGAAGGTTATCTAAATTTGGGCCGGGCATGCCCGGCCCCTACATGTGTACGGTATAAAGAATGGCGGGCGAACACAGTTCGCCCCTTGATTACTTCTGATGCCCGGGCGGGGATGGAACCCCGCCCCTACGATTAC
>CAZPET010000076.1:0-7689 GCA_964585625.1 uncultured Syntrophomonadaceae bacterium | reverse complement strand
CTTTTGGAGGGGCCTTAACCCTTCCGCACTTCCAGGTAGCGCTCCAGCTTGCGCTTCACCCGCTGCAGGGCGTTGTCAATTGATTTCACATGGCGTTCGAGATCTTCGGCAATTTCCTGGTAAGACTTCCCCTCCAGGTAGAGGGTCAGCACCTTCCATTCCAGATCGCTCAAAATCTCGCCCATCTTATATTCGATATCGTTATATTCTTCCCGGTTGATCATCAACTCTTCAGGGTCGGTGATCTTGGTGCCGGATAAAACATCAAGCAGGGTCCTGTCCGAATCTTCATCATAGATTGGCTTGTTCAAAGATACATATGAATTAAGCGGAATATGCTTCTGCCGGGTAGCAGTCTTGATCGCGGTGATAATCTGACGAGTGATGCACAGCTCGGCAAAAGCCCTGAAGGATGAAAGCTTGTCCCCCCGGAAATCACGGATGGCCTTGTAAAGGCCGATCATCCCTTCCTGGATGATATCTTCACGATCGGCACCGATAAGAAAATAAGACCTTGCCTTAGCTTTCACAAAATTCTTATATTTGTTAATTAAATATTCCAGGGCGATGGTGTTGCCGTCTTTAGCCTCGCTGACAATATCCTCATCACTTTTAAATTCAAGTTCCAAATAAACTTTACTGCTCCCTTTTGCTTCATGGGCTAAAGAACTCAAATCTATCGCCTCCGTTGGACTGTTTTTATGGAGGAAAGGCTTTGCTGATGGAGTAATTATAACGCAAAGCTCCAGGAGGGTCAAGCCTTTTCACCGGTTGGCTCAGACGTTTGTCGAATGTCGAATAATGACGGCCGGCCTCCGCAATTCATTCCCCCGGTGACCCGGAACCCCATCCTTCTCTCTGGGCGGCCGCGGTATAAATGATCACCGCCGCCGCCACGGCGGCATTAAGGGAGCCTCCCTGGCCGCGCATGGGTATGGAGATGATCCCGTCGCACCGCCCGCGGAGGAGACGGGAGAGACCGTTTCCCTCTGAACCTACCACCAGGACAAAAGAGCCGCGGTAATCCGCCCGGTAATAAAGCAGTTTACCGTCCGCTTCGGCGCCGTAGATCCAGAAACCCTCATCTTTTAGCTGCTGAATTGCATCGACCAGGTTTATCACCCGCGCCACCGGCACCCGTTCGGCGGCCCCCGCGGCCACCTTGCGCACAGCCGGCGTGATTCTGACGCTGCGATCTTCCGGGATAATTACCCCGTGCATGCCGGCAGCGTCGGCGGTGCGGAGCAGCGAGCCGAAATTCTGAGGATCCTGCAGGTGATCCAGCATGATTAAAAAGGGAGCGCCGGTGATCGCTTTAACCCGGTCCAGCAGCTCCCTGAGGCTGAGATATTGAAAGGGGGGAGCCAGGGCAGCCACGCCCTGGTGGTTGCCGCCGCCCGCCAGCCTGCTCAGCTCGTTGCGCGGGATTACCTCCAGGGGAAGCCCCTGCTGCTGTGCAACCCGGGTAATACGATTGATAATCTCTCCTTTTTGCCCCGCCGCCAGATAGACCCGCTGCAGGTTCCCGCGGCGGAGCGCTTCGAGCACCGGCTGGCGGCCGATGACCAGTTCGCCTTTACCGGCCGGCTCAGTCCTGTTTGCTTTCTTCATTTTTACCCTGCAGCCGCCCGCAGCTCATTTCGCCTTCAGGACAGATATTTTCAGTTACACAGGGCGGACCGGCTGCCTTGAAGAGGTCCGGGGCCACCCGGCGCACCTCCGCGAGCATCATCCCGGCCAGGCGGCGGATCTCCCACTGGGCTCTGCGGCAGCAGCGCACCCGGAAAAAGTGGAGCAGGCTGCGCGCGTTCATTGTCACCACCAGCTTGGTCTCGCAGGCATTGGGCAAAATATAGCGCGCATCTTCACGCGGCACCGCCGCACAGAGCTCCGCGTAGCACCGCCGGATCGATTCGATCTGGGTTTCAAAGATCTCCTTTGCGGCAGGATCCTTCTCAATGGAGGGGGGCATGATCCAGGTAAATTCTTTTTCATCAACGTAGCGCTGCGATTTCTGGGAATATGAGGCGATGCGGTGGCGGACCAGCTGGTGTGAAAGAGCCCGGCTGACTCCATCAATGGCAAAGGTAAAGGAGACATGCTCGAGGGGGGATTGATGGCCCATCTCGACCAGCTTCTCAACAAATGATCTTGTTTTCTCCGGGGGCATAACCCGGGCAATCTCGGCCGCCGAAGCGGGAGAGTAACAAAGCCTCGCCGCCGCGGCGACAGTGCGCTCAGGATTGGGAGTCCAGGCAATCAACTCAACGTGCATTCTTTATCCATCACCTTCCGCTTGAATTGCCGCTGCAGAGCGGCTTGGACCGGATAAAATGATATCTCAGGTGTCAGATTTGCGCTTCCAGCGAACCCCGTGCGGGGTATCCTCCAGGATGATCCCCTGCGCCTGCAGCTCATCGCGAATCCGATCCGCGGTGGCCCAGTCTTTTTTCTGCCGGGCTTCTTCGCGCCTGGCGATCATCCGGCGCAGCTCTTCATCAAGAGAAGCGGGCTGCCGCATCTCCAGGATATCAAGAAGTTCATTCGCTTCGCGGTAAAAGGCCAGGAGCCGCTCAAGAAGGTTCCGGTGATAACGACCCTTTTGCAGATAGATATTCCCTTCACGGGCCAGCTCGAAGAGAACCCCAATCGCCCCGGCGGTATTGAAATCATCATCCATGGCCTCGATAAACCGATCCCGCGCCGCTGCGATTATAGACGAGAGTTTCTCCCCGCGCTCCGGCGCCTCCTGGACGGACCCGGGCAAGGCCCGGTAAAGATTGTCCGCAAATTCCTGGAGCCTCTCCCGGCCGGAACGGGCCTGGCCAATCAGCTTACGGCTGAAATTGAGCGGGCTGCGGTAGTGCGCAGACATTATAAAAAAACGGAGGTCGAGAGGATTGTATTCATCAAGAAGCCGGCGCACAGTGAGGACATTGCCCAGGGACTTCGACATTTTCTGCTCTTCAATGTTCAGGTAGCCGGCGTGGATCCAGTAGCGGACAAAAGTTTTTCCCGTGGCCCCCGTGCTCTGGGCAATTTCATTTTCATGATGGGGGAAAATCAAATCCGCCCCGCCGGCATGGAGATCGATCGTTTCACCGAGGTAATGCATGGCCATGGATGAGCATTCAATATGCCATCCCGGTCTCCCCTCGCCCCAGGAGCTTTCCCACGCCGGCTCTCCCGGTTTGCGCCCTTTCCAGAGGGCGAAATCAAGCGGCTCTTTTTTTCGTTCTCCGGGCTCGACGCGGGCTCCCGCCAGCAGATCGGCAGGCGCCTGGTGAGAAAGCTTCCCGTAACCGTGAAAGGCCCCGGCATCAAAGTAGACATCTCCCCCGGAGACATAGGCCAGACCCCGCTCTTCGAGACGCCGGATCAGCTCGATGATCGGCTCGATATGCTCTGTAGCGCGCGGCTGCAGATCTGCCGGACGGATCCGCAACCGCGCGGTATCGGTTTCATAAGCGTCAATAAATTTATCGGCCAGTTCGGAGACGCTGAGACCTTCTTCCGCGGCCCGCCGGATCATCTTGTCATCGATATCCGTATAGTTTTGGACCAGTTTAACGCGGTAACCCCTGTAGTTGAGATAGCGCCGGATTACATCAAATACGATGAAGACGCGGGCATTGCCGATATGAATATAGTCATAAACGGTCGGACCGCAGACATAAAAAGTCACCGCCGGCGGGTTCAGGGGTTTGAACTCCTCTTTGCGCCGGGTCAGGGTATTATATAGCTTCAGAGCCACGGCGGACCCCCCTGTCTTCTACTTGTTCGAGCTGGTAACGCAGGCTGTCAATCTGATCTTGGAGCCGGTGCAGCGCCTCGGCCACAGGGTCGGGGAGATCGGTATGGTTCAGGTTGATCGAGGGGACCCTGGCGCCGTTGTGGAAGACCACCCGCCCCGGAATACCCACCACTGTGGCACCGGGCGGAACCGGGCGCAGAACCACGGATCCGGCTCCGATCCTGCTGTTGGCGCCGATCTCGATGGGACCCAAAACCTTGGCCCCGGCTCCGATAACCACGTTGTTCCCGATAGTCGGGTGCCGTTTCCCCTTCTCTTTGCCGGTGCCGCCCAGGGTCACGCCCTGGTAAATGGTAACGTTGTCACCCAGTTCGGTAGTTTCACCGATGACCACGCCCATGCCGTGGTCGATGAAGAGCCCCTCCCCGATTTTTGCTCCCGGATGAATCTCGATGCCGGTAAACCACCGGGAAAATTGTGAAACCAGTCTCGGCAGCAGCGTCAAGCCGCAGCGGTGCAAAAAATGGGCGATCCGGTGATAAATTAAAGCATGGATTCCCGGGTAGCAGAGCAGTACCTCGACGGTGCTTCTGGCGGCCGGATCTCTTTCTTTAACCGCATTTATTTCACGGATAATCCGTTTGAACATCGCTTTCAACCCCTCCTGGAAAAACTAAGACCGTCTTCTGTGCTCCGGCACAGAGACGGCCTTGACCGCGGTTCCACCCTGTTTGGACGTTATATCGTCCCTCTCGGACCGTTTAACGGACGGCTCCGGAAGCCGCTACTTTCTTTCACGGCTCCTGCTCCGGGGCGCATTTCAGATGAACCCGACTGCCGAAGCCCCTCTCAGCCGGTGGGGGCTTCTCTCTGGGGAGCGGGACCAACCTACTTTCCCTTTCACTGCATTTATCTGAATCTGTTGCTTGCTTACGCGTATTATATACGCGGGTGTTTCCAATTGTCAATAGCCGGCCTTTCTAACTTCCGACTTCCGACTTCCGACCTCCGACCTCTATTCTGCAGCAGGACCACGGCCTGGACGGCGATCGCTTCGCCGCGGCCGCATACTCCGAGCCCCTCGGTGGTAGTAGCTTTTACCGAAACAGCGCCTTCTGAAAGATCCAGGGCGGAGGCAATGTTTTTTTTCATGGCCCCGATAAACGGGGCCATCAGCGGAGCTTCGGCAATTACCACCATGTCGGCATTGACCACACGGAAGTTTTCGTCTCCGATAATCTTTTTTACTTCATGCAAAAGCTTCAGGCTCGATATATTCCGGTAGCGGCGATCGCCGGGGGGGAAATAGAAGCCGATATCGCGCAGCCCGGCGCCTCCGAGCATGGCATCCATCAGGGCATGCAGGAGCACATCCGCGTCAGAGTAACCTTCCAGGCCCTGTGGAAAAGGGATCGTTACCCCGCCGAGGAGCAGTGGAAGGCCTTCGGCCAGGCGGTGCAGATCAAAACCGATACCGACGCGAAACAGCTCTACCGCCCCCTATTAATAAGAGCTTCGGCAAAAAGAAGGTCCATGGGATGGGTTATCTTGATGTTGGCCGGACTGCCGGCCACGGCGCAGATCTTTTCGCCCAACAGTTCCAACAGATAGGCATCGTCGGTGGCTTCGACTCCGAGGATTTGCGCTTTCCGGTAGGCTTCGACGATCAGATCGCGGCGGAATATCTGCGGGGTTTGCGCACGGCGCATCGTTTCGCGGGAAACGGTCCGGCTGATCATACCGCTGATGGAGATCTCCTTCAATGTATCTGTAACCGGGATCACCGGAACGGCGGCACCCCACCGGATTGCCGCTTCGAGTACGGCTTCGAAAAGACCGGGGCTGACAAAGGGGCGGACCCCGTCATGGATGCAGACCATCTCCGTATCCGAAGAAACTTCTTGAAGCCCCTGGTAAACGGAATCCTGCCGCCGTTTCCCACCTTCAACAAACGTGGTTTTATCAAGAGAGCAAAAAGGCTTGAGCGTATCGCGGGCAAACCCTGTTTCACCGGGGGGGACAATGACCACGATCTGGTTAACCGCCTGATGGTGGGCAAAGATCTCCAGGGACCGGGCCAGGATGGGAACCCCTTCAAGCATGAGATACTGTTTCTTGATTTCACCGCCCATGCGCTGCCCCTGTCCTGAAGCGGCTATCAGTGCGGCAACCTGCATTACTTGACTCCGGAGACTTTTTCCACAGAATTTTTCGGTTTGGCAAAAATCATTCGTCCGGCCGCCGTTTGCAGAACACTGGTCACGAGAACCTCGATCGTCTCACCGATATGACGTTTGCCGCCTTCAACAACAACCATGGTTCCATCTTCAAGATAGGCCACTCCCTGGCCAATCTCCTTGCCGTCCTTGATAATCTGCGCCGTCATCTCTTCTCCGGGCAGGACAACCGGTTTCACCGCATTGGCCAGCTCGTTAATATTCAATACGGTGATACCCTGCAGTTCACAGACCTTGTTTAAATTAAAATCGTTGGTAATAATCTTGCCGTTCAGCACCTTGGCCAGGCGGACAAGTTTACTGTCTACTTCACCGAGCTCTTCAAAATCGCCTTCGTAGATCTGCACGGGGATATCCATCTCTTTCTGGATCTTGTTAAGGATATCGAGACCACGCCGCCCCCGGTTGCGTTTTAACAGGTCGGGAGAATCGGCGATATGGCGGAGTTCTTCAAGGACAAAACCAGCCACGACGATAATTCCTTCCAAAAATCCGGTCTTGCAGATATCCACAATCCGTCCGTCAATAATCGCGCTGGTGTCAAGAATTTTAAAGGTTTCATTGTCGGCGGCAACGGCGGCACGTGAATTTCGGTTAAAAAATGAGGTTAGAAAGGCAAACTCTTCTTTGCGGTGAAGTACAAACCGCACCCCGATAAAAACAAGCGCCAGGATGAGCACCGGTGCAATGTAGACACCGGCATGGGGAATTTTATAAATCGGGTAGCTGATCAGCAAACCCAGAATCAGGGTGATAATCAAACTGACAACTACAAGGAAGATATCCTGGGTCGGCACCTTTTTAAGCTTGCTCTCACACCAATCCAGAAAACGCCGGCACGCATTGATGAATGAAGGAGTAATAAAATAAAAGAGCAACCCGAAGAGGCCTCCGCCGACAGCGGAATAACCCCAGGGCGAAAAAGTAACCTCGGGACTGCCGATCACGGCGATAAATCCAGGCACGGCATAAAAAAATAAAAGAGCGCCGGTAACGATTCCCAGCAGCGTTCCCAGGATTCTCAAAACCTTACGGACCATCGTATCACCTCCTAATAAGAAAGGATAAATCCTCTTAACATAGATCTTTAATTATTTTTTTACCTCATAATTATAACGTATAGTTTTAACTATGATCAAGCCGGATTATACATTTTTGTTTTAGGAGGTATAAAAGCATAGAATGATTAACCGGGATAATCCTCAAAGATCCCTTCAAGGGCATTGATAATTTCGGTCTGATCGATGCCCTGGACCAGGAGCAGTTCGCTGTTCAAAATCTGCCTGGCGCTCTCAAGCATTTTGCGTTCCCCGGTGGAAAGACCTTTTTCTCGATCGCGCAGCGTGAGATTACGCACCACTTCAGCGACTTCAAGAATGTCCCCGCTTTTTATTTTTTCGAGGTGATCGCGATAGCGGCGGTTCCAGTTGGAGGACATCTCTCCGTTGTGGTTCCGCAGCACATCAAATACTTCCGCGATCATACCTTTATCTATCACTTCGCGCAGCCCAACCCTGAGAATGCTGTCGGTTGGAATCATTACCTTCATCTCTCCGACGGGCAGCTTCATCACGTAATACTTTTTACGGACGCCGAGAATCTCTTTTTCTTCGATCGCTTCGATCACTCCGGCGCCGTGCATGGGGTAAACCACCCTGTCTCCAATATTGAACACACCATCCGCCTCCTCGCATCCCC
>CAZPET010000075.1:0-7697 GCA_964585625.1 uncultured Syntrophomonadaceae bacterium | reverse complement strand
TCCGGTTACCTCGATCAAAAAAAGCGGATTTCTCCGCTTTAAATTTAAGTATTGTTTTCTTTTTTCTTACAGGCCGTAGATCCAGTCATTCAGAACGGCCTTGTAGCTGCATAGCTCCGCTTCATCAAAAAAGAGGCCAATCTCGCGGCGCGCGCTTTCCAAAGAGTCAGAGCCGTGGACCAGGTTGTTCCCGGTAAAGAGAGCCAGGTCGCCCCTGATCGTTCCGGGGTCGGCCTCCTGCGGATCGGTGGCGCCGATCAATGTCCGGGATACGGCAACCGCGTTATCCCCCTCCCAGACCATCGCAACAACCGGACCCGAGGTAATAAAGGAGATCAGGCTCTCATAAAAAGGTTTGCCCCGGTGCTCACCGTAATGTCTCGACGCCAGCTCCGGGTCTATCTGCATCATCTTGATCGCCACCGGCTGCAATCCTTTTTTCTCCAGGCGGCCGATCACCTCACCGACAAGTTTGCGCTGCACGCCGTCGGGTTTGACCATCACAAAAGTGCGCTCTCTGGTGTTGATATAATACCCTCCTTTTGATCTTGATCACCAGTGACAAGTCAACCAGATCTGTTTTGTTTTTAAATCCCCCCTGCCCCACCTTTTTCAAAGGGGGAACCTGCTAGTATGTCGTCAGCAGTTGATCATCATCAATAATTAATTTCGCAGCGTCCAGTCTCTCGCGGATATCCTTTGAGACACAGAACATACCGCGGTGGGTTTCCTCGTCGTAAAAGCGCAGCTCCAACCCGCGTTTTTCGATGCGGCTTTTGATCAACCCTGCCTCAACCCGGCCGGGATCGAAGTCGCGCGCGGCGATAATGTAACCCCAGTCCGTGTTGAAGGATGGTACGAAAGCGTGGTACGAGTAGACATGGGGAAGCACCTGCCCGATGGTGTGATAGATTGCACAGTGCGCCTCGAGGAAGGCTGTACTGAAGTCGCCGGCCTGCAGGACAATCAGGCCGCCTTCTGCAAGCCGCTCCTGGAGCAGCTCATAGAACTGCCGCGTAAACAGCTTCAGCGCCGGGCTCTCTTCAACCGGCTCGGGGATATCGATGACGATCACATCGTAGAGCTCTTCATTTTCTTCAAGATAACGCCGGGCATCGGTGATCACCAGGTCCAGGCGGGCGTCGTCAAAACTGCCCCGGTGCCACTCGCCAAGGTGCTCGCGGCAGATCTCGACTACCTCGCGATCGATATCGACCATCACCGCCCGTTCAACCGGTGGGTGGCGGAATATTTCACGCAGGGTGGCTCCTTCGCCTCCGCCGGCGACAAAAACCCGGCGCGGAGATTCGTGAAGCAGCATCGCCGGCTGGACCAGCGCTTCATGATAGATATACTCATCGAAGGCGGCGGATTGAATCTTGCCGTCGAGGATCAGCATGCGCCCGTAAAGGTAATTGTCGACAATCTCTACCTGCTGAAACGATGTTTTCTTGGCGGCAACATAGTTTTTCAGGCCAAACATGTGCGCCGTTGACGGCGTTGTCTGTTCGATATACCATTTATGTTCAACAGAAGACAACTGCAAATCCTCCCCGGTTAATAGTTTACCACGGTCTTGTGCTGCAAGGGGACATCAAAGATGCCGCGCTTGATTTCCCTGGCAGTCATATTCTGGGCCGAGAGCTTCTGTTTCAAATAGTCGCACGATACCCACGGATCAACAGTTTGACCACAGGTAAAGATATCCACGGCGGCGTAACCGAATTCGGGCCAGGTGTGAATGGCCAGGTGCGATTCGGAGATCACGACTACGCCGCTGACTCCCTGGGGGCTGAAATGGTGAAAAACGGTCTCTCTTACTTCAGCTCCCGCTGCCAGAGCCGCCGCCACCATCTCTTGCTTTATCTGAACCGGATCGTTCAGCTTTTCCGGTGGACAGCCGTAAAACTCAGCCAAAACATGACGGCCTAAAGCGCTCATCTCTAATACCTCCTTGTAGCTTTTTATAGGCTAAGCATCAGCATACATTTTAACAAACTTCGTCAAAAAGTCAATGAACCGGAAAGCCAACGTGTGAAGATTTAATCATTGAGCTGGAGCCTTGCTAAAGGATAAGCTTTTAGTTTATTATATATGCAGCACAAATGCATCAGGATCTGCAGAAAGGGAGATAGGCTCAATGAGTGATCTTAGTTTTTTATTCAATCCTAAACAGGTAGCTGTGATCGGCGCTTCGGCCTCACCTCAAAAAATTGGTTATGCTATTGTAAGCAACTTCTTGAAAAGCGGTTACAAGGGGAAAATCTGTCCAATCAACCCGAAGGAAAAGGAGATCCTGGGATTACCCTGCTGTCCCAATATCGGCAAGGTTGACGGGCAGGTCGACCTGGCCGTAATCTCGGTCCCGGCCAGGTTTTGCGTCCAGGTGGCCCAGGAATGCGGCGAAGCGGGTGTGAAAGGAGCCATCGTCATCACCGCCGGCTTCAAAGAGGTCGGTGGCGAAGGGCTGAAACTCGAACGGGAGCTCCAGGCGATCGGTAAAAAATACAACATGCGCCTGGTCGGACCGAACTGCGTCGGCCTGATGGACACCCACACCCCCCTTAATGCTTCATTCGCCACCGGCTTCCCCGAAAAGGGGAACATCTCTTTCATTTCGCAGAGCGGGGCCATGGTTATCGCCATCCTCGACTGGAGCTTTCAGGCGGGGTTGGGTTTTTCGCGTTTTATCAGCCTCGGCAACAAGTCGGACCTCAGTGAAATTGACTTCATCGAAAGCTGCACCGCAGACCCCAATACCAAGGTTATTCTTGTTTACGCCGAAGATGTGACCGATGGAGAGAAGTTTGTCCGCGTCTGCACCGAGGCCAGCAAGGTTAAACCGATTGCTATCTTGAAGTCCGGAACCAGCACCGCGGGAGCGCAGGCGGCCAGTTCACACACCGGCGCCCTGGCCGGAAGCAACCGCGCTTATGACACCGCTTTCCGCCAAAGCGGAGTTTTACGGGCCGATAATATGAGCGAGCTCTTTAACTTGGGCCGGGCTTTTTCCACGCAGCCCCTGCCCAAGGGCGGCCGGGTGGCGATCATCACCAACTCGGGCGGCCCGGCAATTATCGCCACCGATGCCATCGAGAAAACCGGCCTGAAGATGGCCCGCTTCGACAAAGCCACCATCGATCAATTGCGCGAGAACCTTCCTGCGGAATCAAACATCTATAATCCCATCGATGTGCTCGGTGATGCCAGGGTGGACCGGTTTCGTTTCGCCCTGGAGAAGGCTTATGAAGATGAAAACGTCGACATCATCATGGTCATCCTCAGCCCGACCGCGGTCGCCGAGCCGGAGAAAACCGCCCAGGCAGTCCTGGAATATAAAGATCAATATCCCCACAAACCTGTCTTCGCCGTCTACATGGGCGGCAAAACCCTGGTCAAAGGCAAAGGGATGCTCGTGAAGGCCGACGTGCCTACATTCACCTTCCCGGAATCGGCAGTAACGGCCCTGGAGGGGATGGTCCGCTACGCCGACTTCAGGCGCGCAAACGATGCTGCGCCCGCTCTCCCGCTGCCCAAGGTCGACAGCAATACCGTCAAGGCGACTTTTTATGACGTGCTCAAGGACAGGCGTGTTCTACTGCTGGCCCATGAATCTTCCAGAGTGTTGGATGCCTACGGAATCCCGGTAAACCGCACTTACCTGGCCACTTCGGTTGAAGAGGCCTGCCAGATCAGCCAGAAGATCGGCTTTCCGGTTGTGCTGAAAGTATCCTCGCCGCGCATTGCCCACAAAACCGATGTCGGCGGCGTCGAGATCGGCCTGCACAACCAGCGCGAAGTGGAGAGGGCTTACAAGAGAATCATGGAGCGGGTCAGCCGCTACCTGCCGGATGCGCCGATCTACGGGATCGAGGTCTCGAAGATGGTCGACGACGGGATCGAGGTAATTATCGGCATGTCCCGCGATATCCAGTTTGGGCCGATGATCGCCTTCGGGCTGGGCGGCATCTACGTGAACCTGCTTAAAGATGTCTCCTTCCGCCTCGCCTCCGCCCTGAACAACCGAAAAGCCATCGAAGAGATGATTGCCGAAACAAAAGCATATACGCTTCTTAAGGGCTACCGGGGGCAGAAATCGGCGGACATGGACGCGCTGATCGACGCCATCTACCGGACAGCGCGACTGGTCCAGGATTTTGATGAGATCACCGAAATGGATATCAACCCGCTGCGTGTTCACACCAGGGGAGCCACCGGTCTGGATGTCAAGATCACGATTAACCAGTTGGACTAAGAGAACGACGAGGTGAAAAGATGAAAACGATCTATTTTTCAGGTAAAGCCGGCGACGGGAAAACTGCGACTGCCCTGGGCATCGGGCTTAAGCTTCAGGAAGAAGGTCTGAAGGTATCTTACTTCAAGCCGCTTGGTTTCCAGAAAGGAGTGGCCAAGAAGGAAGACGATGATGTTCTGCTGATGCGAGAAATTTTCAAGCTGCCTTTTCCCAGCGATGTGATCTCCCCGGTTACGCTGAATCCGCATTACCTGACCGGGCTGCTGCTCAAGGGAAAGGATAGCGTCTTGCCCCTGCTCGATGAATCGTTTCACCGTTTGGGAGAAGGCTACGACGTTCTACTAATCGACGGCAGCGTGGCCCCCCATACCGGTTACAACCAGGGTTTTGACGATTTTAGCCTGGCAGAGCGCTGGGGAGCCGGGGTCATCTATGTGCTCAGAGCGGACAGCGACTTCGATCTGGACCTGGGGCTTCTTTACAGCGAACTCTGGGACTGCCGGAAGATCCAGGTAATCGGAACTCTTTTGAACAACATTTCCCGCACCCAGCTGGATAAAACCAAAGGGGTTTACAAGCCCCTCCTGGAGGAGAAGAAGCTGCCGGTTCTGGGGATAGTCCCCCGGCAGGAAGAGATCGCCGCCCCCACCGTAGCCGAATTTTACAGCGCTCTGAACGGTGAAATCCTTGCCGCTCCCGAGAAAATGAATCGCCTGGTTGAAGAGGTGGTCGTCGGAACGATGACCATTGAAAGCGCCCTTACCTACCTGCGGCGTGCGCCGAACAAGGCGCTGATCACCGGCGGCGACCGCAGCGATATGGCGCTGACCGCCCTGGAGACCAGCACCTCGGTGATCATTCTAACCGGAGGTCTCTACCCCAATGTGCGTGTTCTGGCGCGTGCTGAAGAGAAAGGGGTCCCGGTGATCCTGGTTCATGAAGACACCTACACCACCGTCGAGAACCTGCACAGCGTCTACCGGAGCATTCATCCCGACAACGCTGCGGCGATTAAAATTGTCAGGAAGGTGATCGATACATATATCGATTGGAAGCCGGTGCTCAAGTATGTCAAAGAATAACCGGCTTATAACCGGTTAATATTAATGCTTCTCGCAGTACATTTTATGGTCGGCAACCTGTAGCAGCTGTTCCGGGCTCTGCCCCTCACCTGGATATTCTGCGGTCCCGCCGCTCAAGCTCAGATAGAGCGGCACGCCGCTAATATAGTAAGGTTGGGATTTTACCGCCTGGAGCAGCCGCTGCAGTGTCAGCTCGGCCTCTTTAAACCCCACCCCCGGTAAAAGCAAAAGGAATTCGTCGCCCCCGTAGCGGGACAGCGTATCCCCGCCGCGCACGACCGACTGCAGCACGGAAGCCACATGCCGGATCACCTCGTCACCAATCAGGTGACCGTAATAATCGTTGACCTCTTTAAAATGGTCCATATCAAGAAAGATAATCGAAAATGAGCTTCCATCCCTGCGGCAGCGCATGATCTCTTCGTTGATCCGCTCGCGGGCATAGCCGCAGTGGAATAAGCCGGTCAAGGGATCGGTTACCGAAGAGTTGTAAAGTTCTTTTCTTAATTGCATTTCATCCCCGATCAACCCGCCGATGGTCCATGCTGCAAAAACCATGGTGCCCAGTCCAAATAAAAGGTAAAATGGCGTTGGAAAATATGTGCCTTGATTAAAATTGTCTGCCAGGGCATTCAGCACGGTCAGGGTAATGGCCAGGCCGAAACCATATAAACCTGTCTTGATATTGAAACGGATCGTTGCGGCCAGGATGGGGATGGCATAGGCAATATAATAAAAACTATTCAGACCTCCGGTCAAATAAATAAGGGCACCGATTAACAGGTAGTCAACCAGACCAATCCAAAAAGTCCCCTGCCATCTGCAGCCCTGTTCCGTTTTCCTGAAATAACGCAGGATACCGTAACTGACCGCCACAACCATTAGACCCGCTGCTGCAGGACGTGAATATTCCAGATATGGATCTGCCGCTGCCAGGAATATCGCACAGTAACCAATGTAGATTAACCGGATCTTTCTAAAGACAAGGCTCACCCTGACCTGCCGTCTCAATTCATAGCTGTGGTAGGTATAGCGACCGCTTTCTTTTATTTCGGATGCCTTATTTCCGGTGAAGGTGAGCAAACGTTTAACCAATCCAACCAGCCCCTGATTTAATCGCTTGCAAGGTAGAGCAGGTATTATATGGTATAGACCTAAAAGGTATCGTGATATAAAGTGAATCAATTATAGCAGAATTATCCCTTCGGGTAAACAATCCATTATGGACAAATCTAAAAAATAAAGTGTTTCCACATATTTCCACACCTCACTGTTGCTGAAAAAGGATATGGGCGTTACTTTGCAGGGAACAGCGGCCAATCTGTACGGCTGCAAATTAATATTTTGATTTCAAAGATAATCGTCACAAAAACATGACTTTTTACAAATCTTCTGGTAAACTCCAGGTAGGCAGATCTATAACTAAAATAACATACTCTCTTTAACAGATCTTCGCAGGCCAAATAAAGATCAACGAGGGAGGAGTAAAATGATCGGCGGTTATATGGGAAAGGTGCTGGAAGTCGATTTAAGCTCGGCCCGGATCAAGAAATACTCTTTACCCGATCGTTTGCTGGAGCTCTATGTGGGAAACAAAGGCCTGGGCGCACGGTTGCTTTATGATATGTTGCCGCCGGCTACAGATCCGCTTGCCGAAAAAAATGTTTTTATTGTCACTACCGCGCCGCTGACCGGGTCGGGCGCCCCCAGCAGTAACCGTTTCAATATTACCACCAAATCACCGCTGACCGGCGCGATTGTCAATTCCAATTGCGGAGGCAATTTCGGAATCTACCTGAAAAGAGCGGGCTATGACACCCTGATCATCACCGGAAAAGCCGGCCGGCCGGTTTACCTGAAGGTAGATGGAGACAATGTCACCATCGAAGATGCCGCGGCGCTCTGGGGTCTTGATACTCAGAAGACACAGGAGCAACTGCCTGCCGGAGTGGGCAAGATCGTGATCGGCCCGGCCGGAGAAAACCTGGTCAAGTATGCCTGTGTCATTTCAGAAGAGCGCGTGGCCGCCCGCAGCGGGGTAGGCACGGTGATGGGCAGCAAGAACCTGAAGGCCGTGGTCGCCGGGGGAGAGCAAAAGGTCCTGGTAGCCAACGAAGATAAATTCAAAAATACATGCAAAAAGTGGCGCGAACTGTCGCGGCAGCATCCCGCCACCGGCGTAGAGCTTCCCCGCTACGGCACCTCTGCCTTTGTCAACAAATGCAATGCCACTTATACCCTGCCAACAAGAAACTTTCGCTACGGAACCTTTGCCGAAGCCGATGCCGTCACCGGCGAAACACTCGCTGAAAAATACCTGGTCAAAAACATTGGCTGCCGCGGCTGCCCGGTGGCCTGCG
>CAZPET010000074.1:4113-7783 GCA_964585625.1 uncultured Syntrophomonadaceae bacterium | reverse complement strand
CCGTTGAAACTGTTTACCATGCAGCCTCCGGTTACCGCCGGTCGTAACGAGAGGCTGCTGGCACTGCTCCTGGTCTCGGTAGCGGCGGGAGGGCTGTTATATTTTTTGACCTATGATCCGGTATCCCCGCTGATCCAAACACCCCCCTGCCTCTTCCGGACCCTGACCGGACTCTACTGCCCGGGATGCGGCAGCCGCAGCGCCCTGATTCAACTTGCTTGCGGCAACCTCTATGCAGCCTGGCGTTTAAATCCGCTGATGATCCTCTTTCTGCCGGCAGCGTTTCTTTTCCTGATCTCACAAATAAAGACCCTTTTCACCGGCCGATCCCTCCCCCGTCTTTTACTGCACCCCTCCCTGGTTTGGGTGATTTTTTACCTGATCCTGGCCTACTGGATCTTCCGCAATATTCCCCTCTACCCCTTTACCCTTCTGCAGCCAGTGATTGTAAATTGACCGTTTGGACAACTGGTGCTAAGATAGAAACAGACATAAGAATCGATAGAAAAGAGGTCGGAATTTGCAGACTATCGCTTTGGCCTGCGAAACAATCAGCGATGAAATCAAGCTCTCCGCTGAAAAAGTTGATTCCCGGATTCCGATCCGCTGGATCGAATCGGGCCTGCACAACTCCCCCGAAAGATTACGCCACTACCTGCAAAATGAGATCGCCTCACTTGAAAGCCGTGAACTGGACCATATCCTTCTTCTCTTCGGATACTGCGGCAATGCCTTGCTGGGCTTGACCTCGGCCAGATGCCGCCTGGTTATCCCCCGGGTTGACGACTGCATCTCCCTTTTGCTGGGCGGTAACAAGAAGCGCCATGAGTTGAGCAGAAAGGCGATGGCCTATTACCTGACCAAAGGATGGCTGCGCCATGAAAATAACCTCTGGCACGAATACCACTATTGCCTGCAAAAGTACGGTCCGGAACGCACCCTCGAAATCTACCGGCTGATGCTGGGAAAATACAAGAATTTGAATGTGATCAAAACCGGCGCCTATGATCCGGATGATATTCTACCGCAGACCCGGGAACTGGCCGGGGCCCTCGGGCTGCAGCACAGGGTGGTCGACGGTTCCCTGGGCATCATTCATAAAGCGCTGCTGGGAGAATGGGACGATGACTTTGCGGTCATCGAAGCGGGCTCCCCGGTCGACCTGGAAGCGCTGCGGCTTCTCCCGGCATCCCTGCCCCGGGCCGACTTCGGCAGCTGACCGCAAACCGGCCCACTGCGCCTATCCGGCTTCCCGCGGACACGGCAGGAATTAAAGAGAACAATAATTAACGGAGTTGTGGCCAAAACATGAAAATTAAGATTAGCTTTGTAACATCAGCAGGCCGGGTATCCGAGGTGACGGTGGAAAGAGGGACAAACCTGCTCGAGGCTGCCGCCCGTGCCGGGGTGGCGGTCGAAGGGAACTGCGGCGGCAAAGGCAGCTGCGGAAAATGCAAGGTGAGGCTCGCCAAAAAGAGCCCGGCGGCGCCTACCGAAGTTGAAAAGAAGTTTTTATCACCGGGAGAGCTGGAGGATGGATGGGTTCTTGCCTGCCAGAGAACTGCCGGAGATGATATCATCGTGGAGGTGCCGGAGCAAAGCGACGCCTTCCGGCGTAAAATATCGCTCACCGAGGACGACCGGGAGGTCAAGGCTGAACCCGCCGTAAGCAAGATCGAGCTCACCCTGGAGCGCCCCACGGTGCAAGATCAGACCCCCGACCTGGAAAGGCTGCTCGGCCGGCTGCCCGGAGATCACATTCGCGTCTCGCACCGCCTGCTCCCCAACCTGCCGCGGAACCTGCGCCAGGAGCGTTTTACCGTCACCGCAGTGCTGGCTGCAGACAGGCTCATCGCCGTAGAACCGGGCCGCACGGCGGGACGCCTTTACGGGGTGGCCTTTGATATCGGCACCACCACCATCATGGGCTCGCTGCACGATCTGAGCAGCGGTAAAGTGCTGGCCATGGGGGCGGCCACCAATCCCCAGAATGTCTACGGGGCCGATGTCATCTCGCGGATCACTTATGCCGCGAACAATGCGAACGGCCTGGAGAGGCTGCAGCGCAAAGTGGTCGAGGCGCTCAACCGGATCATCGAAGGCCTGGCCAGGGAAGCGGGCATCGAGCCGCATGAAATCTACGAGGCAACCGCGGTCGGCAACACGACCATGAGCCATCTTTTTCTCGGTATTGACCCCACCTACCTTGCCCCGGCCCCCTTTATCCCGGCATACCGCCATCCGGTCAATCTGGAGGCCGCTGAAATTGGGATGGCCATAAATCCCGGGGGCCAAATCGTGGTCCTGCCAAATATCGCCGGTTATGTGGGCTCCGATACGGTAGGAGTGATCCTCGCCACCGGCCTGGAGCAGCGCCGCGATCGCTGTGCCGTGATCGATATCGGGACCAACGGTGAGCTGGCCCTGGCCGCCGGGGGGCGGATCCTGACCTGTTCGACGGCCGCGGGACCGGCCTTCGAGGGCGCCCAGATCAAACACGGCATGCGGGCGGCAGACGGGGCCATCGAGGCGGTCCGGATTGATCACGGAGAGGTTTTGCTGGAGGTGATCGGCGGCGCCGCACCGCGGGGCATCTGCGGTTCCGGCCTGATCGACGCCGCCGCGGCCCTGCTGAAAGCCGGCGTGATCGAGCCCTCCGGGCGCCTGGTCGATCCGGAAACAACCGGGGCGCACCTGCCGCCGCAGCTGAAATCCCGGCTGCGCCGCGGAAAAGGCGGCTTTGACTTTGTCCTGGCCGGAAAAGGGAGCGAAGAGATCCTGCTTACCCAGCCCGACCTGCGCGAGCTGCAGCTGGCCAAGGGGGCCATCTACGCCGGGCTTCAGATCCTGCTTCAGGAAGCGGGGCTCACGGAAAGCGACCTTGACGAGGTGCTGCTGGCCGGCGCCTTCGGCAACTATATCCGCAAGGAGAGCGCCCGGGACATCGGGCTGCTGCCCGGGATCCCCCTGGAGAAGATCACCCCGGTGGGCAACGCCGCCGGGCGGGGAGCCAGGCTGGCCCTGGTATCGCGGACCGAGCGCGCGCGGGCCTTTGCCCTGCCCGACCTGATCGAACATGTGGAGCTCTCCGCCAGGCCCGACTTCCAGGATGCCTTTATCAAGGCCCTGTCATTCAACGAAATATAAACGGATACCTCACCCGGGGCGAGGGACACGAGGAGGAAAAACCTATGGAACCGCGCATTGTTACCAAGCCGGCGTTTACGGTCGTCGGCCTGCCGTTCACCGGTTTCATCAGTAGCGTCCCCCACGAGGGAGGCAACGAGAACAACGAGATCGGCAAGGTGTGGGATCAAGTCAACGCCCGCTTCGGCGAGATCAAGCACGTCTGCGGGCCGGCCTATGGGTTGTGCTTCGGCATGGCCAATGACAGGGAGCCGTGGTACATCGCCGGTTTCGAGGTGTCACAGGTGGAGGCTCTGCCGACGGGCATGATGAGCATGAGCGTGCCGGCCCAAAAGTACGCTATGTTCCCATGCACCCTGGGCGCCATCGGCACCACCTACCGCTACATCATTGAAGAATGGCAGCCCCGGTCGGGCCACGAGCATGCCGACGCACCCGACTTCGAGCTGTACGAGGAGGAGCCGGACCCCAACGAGCCACCGCAAGACATGAAGCTTTGGATCTATTGGCCGATCAAGTAAGC
>CAZPET010000074.1:0-4013 GCA_964585625.1 uncultured Syntrophomonadaceae bacterium | reverse complement strand
GTAAGGTAGGCGCCGATCATCTCCAGGCTTTCCGGGGTAAACTGGCTTTCATGTTTTGATAACGCCTCCAACTTCAACGGCCAGGTCGCGGTGACATCGATAAAGGTGTTTGGCCGCGAGGTGCCGTAGAAAGCCACCGCCTCCGGCGCGTGCAGCGCCAGGCCTTCAGCAAGATGCTGCGGGCAGGCATGCGGATAGCCGCTCAGCAAAGCGGCCTCCGCCGTCGCCAATCCGGTGGTCCGGTGGTCGGAGTGGGCCTCGTAGGGCAGCCAGGGATCCATCACCATCAGCGCATCCGGGCAGACCCGCCGCACCGCCTCGATGATCTTTTCGCGAACTGCGGGCAGCTGCAGGCAGCCGCCGTCCGGGAAATCGAGCCAGATCATCCGCGTTACCCCGAGCAGGCGGGCGGCCTCCTCTCCCTCGCGGCGGCGGATGCGGACCAGCTCCGGCGGGGTAATCGATGCATCTTCCGTGCCTGCGCCGCCGTCGGTCACGGTCAGGTAAACCACTTCCGATCCGGCCTGGAGCAGCCTGGCCACCGTGGCGCCGGCGCCGATCTCACCGTCATCGGGATGCGCCTGCACGCAGAGGACCCGCCGCATCGCCATGAGCTCTGGAACCGGGATCAGATCTTTTACTTTGACTTGAGTCATCCTCTTCTACGCTCCTTTTTGCCTTTCAACCTATTTTATTCTCCGGAAACGGTAAAATGCTGCTCCTGGAACTGCGGCTGATCAGCGTAGCGCGCCGCCAGGGAGCTTCTATATTGCACATAGCTGTCGAAATCGGCCCTGATCCCGTGCTCGTTCAGGATACGGACAATATCCTGTGCCCGCGGCGGGCAGCCCCGGATCGTTACCGCCTCGTTGATTGAAGGATTGTCGCGGTTCGCGCGGATGATGCAGTTGCCGAAGAGAAAGGTTTTCTTGAAGCCGCCTGTTGAGCGGGCCACCTTGCCGGTAAGAAACTCGATATTATCGAACGGCTCCCCGGTATAGGCGCCGAGAAGCAAGATCAGGATCATGTTGTTCAAAAAGGAGCATCCCGAACAGATGGTATCGTCATACTTGGGGTAGTGGATCCCGCGGATCCCCATCCTCCCGAAAGCGGTCGGGCCGGAGTTATCCTCGAGCCAGCCCCAATCCCACTTCAGCGGCATGACCAGGCCGCTCAAGTTTTCGCCGCAGAGCTCAAGGTTGCTCCCGTCAAGGGGGAGATCGTGCCGGCGGGCATGCTCGGCCAGGTGGCCGATTTCGGCCGGGTCCATCCCCAGGATCATGGCCCCGGTAACATCGGCGGCAAACATATCCCGCGACGCGATCAGGATGTCTGCACGGTGGGCGGTCCCGTTGACCGCCGGGCCCCGGTCGAGAGCGTAGATCCCGTCGATCAGGGTCAGCGCCGGGACCAGCTTCTCGCCGAGGCGCTGGATAAAGCGGTTCAGGGGGATCTCGGGATGATGGCAGAAAATCTTGGAGCGGCGGGCCAGGCACCCCTTCAGGTTTTTGAAGCCGAGGGTAACCCGCGTGGAATTATGTGTTTTCAGAACCGGCAGGTCGATCAGGAAGTCCGTCTCCAGGACCGGGACGGCGATATCAAGTGAGAACCCGTCAAACTCGACCTTTTCAAAAGGGCCCCGGTTGAGATCGCACAGCTTCACCCCGTACTTTTTCTCCAGCAGCGGGTAGCCCATCCCCCGGTAAGCCGCCAGGGTTCCCGAGTTGATCTCTTTATCTTCCGTCGTCGCTTCGGCAATGGTAATATCGCTGCAGCCATGCTCTCTCAGCAGCCTGACCATCTCTTCGACAACCAGCGCCGTGGTGATCACGCCGAACTTGGGAAAGGGCAGCGCTTCGTCCCACATGACCAGGTTCGGTTTCAGCAGCACCCTCTTCGCCGGGGTCAGCTCTTTGAACCCGTCACACATCTCCACGGCCCTGCGGATATTGGCCCGCTGGCCGGCAAATTTAACCAGGCTCACCTTCGTCAATCCCATTCCGCCAGCCCCCTTTTCAAAATATTGTGAAATGTTCCTGATTGAATTTTAACAGCTTCGGACAGGTTGTTCAACCGGGAGGGAGATTCAAAACATCCCGGAAACTATGTAATTAAAATGCGGGGCTTGCCACCGCCTGGCCGGATCTCTTCAGAGACAGTTTATTTTTTTATAAATCGCACAAGCTAAAAAGCAAAGTAACCAGTATACGGCGAAAGGAGGTGTGCGCAAATTGACCAACCTGACCACGAAAGAGCTTAATTACGTGAAAGATTACCTTTCATGGGAGCTCTACATGGCCAAGCTCTGCCATCAGCATGCCGAACAGATGAGCGATGAGGGCTTCAGCCGGATTATCGATGACGCAGGACGTATTCACCAGCAGAATTTCAACGACTTCTATAACTATCTTGAAGGATTATGAAGGGAGGCCAGATAAGGTGCCTGTAGACACCAGTGCCACGATTACCACAAAAACCGGCGCCAAAAAGGTGGGCAAGCCGAAATCAGGAGTAATGACCGGTCCGAAAGACAGCACGATCAACGACCGCGACCGTCTCCAGGGGCTGCTGATGCTGGAGAAGCATCTCCTCGAGGGATACACCACCGGCCTGGCGGAGACCTTTGAAAGCGAACTTTACAACAATATCAAGAAAATCCGCAGCCGCAATGAAGAGATCCATACCCGGATTTTGGAATCGCTGTTCAACACCGGGGAGTATACCGCCGATATCGCCGCTCCGGAGCAGCTTACCGATACCTGTGACGTCTTCTCCGGATACCTTAACCAGCTGCCATATTAGAGGTCGGAGGTCAGAGGTCGGAAGTCGGAAATATAAACTCCCTCCCCCCTCAAGGGGGAGGGAGCAGCTGTATAAAGCTGAAGGTGTCGACGTCGAAGAGGCCCCGGTCGGTTATCTTCAGATGCGGGATTACCGGCAGGGCCAGGAAAGAGAGCGTCAGAAAGGGCTGGCGCGGCGCCGCTCCGAGGGCGAGCGCGGCGGCAGTAACCTCCGCCAGGGCTGCGGCCACCTTTGCGGCGGGCTCCCGGGAGATCAGGCCGGCCACCGGCAGGGGCATAAGGGAGCGCACCACAGCGGTGCCGTCAACCGCAACAAAGCCGCCCCCGGCCCGGGCCAGCTCATTTACCGCCGCCGCCATCGCCGCCTCCTCCACCCCGGCCACGATGATATTATGCGAATCGTGGGCCACGCTCGAAGCGATGGCCCCCCGGCACAGCCCCAGCCCCTTTACCAGCCCCAGAGCTACCCGCCCGCTGCGACGGTGCCGCTCGATCACGGCAATCTTGATGATATCGCGCCCGGGATCGGCCTGCACGGCGCCGCTTTCATCGCGCCGGGGCTCGAGCATCAGCTTTTCGGTAATGATCTGCTCCGGAATTATTCCGATCACCGGCATGATTCCAGGCCCGGCCTTGAAGGTGAAATCATCCGCCTGCAGCGGGCGCGGTAGATTGACCGTGTGCTGAGCACTCTGATCGACCGGATGAGAGGTTGCCATCGCAACCGGCTTCCCATCCCGGGCAGCTACCCGCCCATCCTTGATCACCAGCCGCACGTTGAAGTCCCGCAGATCGTCAACCACCACCAGGTCGGCCCGGTAACCGGGCGCCACCGCACCGCGGCGGGCCAACCCGTAATGAAGCGCCGGGTTCAGGGTGGCCATCTCCACCGCATCCAGCGGATCGCAGCCCAGCGCCACCGCCCGGCGCAGGATCTCGTCGATATGGCCCGCTGACAATAGTTCCGCCGCCTCCTTATCGTCAGAGCCGAACATGAAGTTGCGGCTGCCGGCGGCCTTCACGGCGGGCAAGAGGGCGGCCAGGTTGCGGGCGGCGGAGCCCTCGCGGATGATCACCTTCATCCCGCAGCCAACCTTCTCCAGGGCCTCGGCCGCGCTGACGCATTCATGGTCCGTGGAGATACCGGCCCCGAGATAGGCCTGCAGCTCCCTGCCGCCCATGCCCGGCAGGTGCCCGTCAACCGGTTTCCCC
>CAZPET010000073.1:0-7834 GCA_964585625.1 uncultured Syntrophomonadaceae bacterium | reverse complement strand
ACCTGAATGTGCCGCAGGAGCTGGCCATGAAAGAGGGCGACTGCCGCTTTCGCGGAACGCTGCGGCGGATTGAGGAGATCGCCGCGGCGGTGAAATGTCCGGTTATCATCAAGGAGGTCGGATTTGGCATCGCCAGGGAGCAGGCCCGCCTGCTGATAGGGGCCGGCGCCGCGGCGATAGACGTGGGCGGCCGGGGAGGCACCAATTTCGTGGCCATCGAGGGCCGCCGCTCCCGGCGGAGCCTTTCACCCGAAATTCTCTCCTGGGGGCTGCCGACTGCAATCAGCCTGCTCGAGGTTCTCGATGCCGCTGCCGGCAAGGCGGAAGTGATCGCCGCCGGCGGCATGTTCTCCAGCCTCAATATCGCCAAGGCCCTGGCGCTCGGCGCGCGTGCGGTGGGCATCGCCGGTTACCCTGTCTACCTGCTTTTAAAACGAGGCCGCCGCGCCCTGGTCAGGGAGATAAAAAAGCTCGAGCGGGAGCTGCGCCGGATCATGCTGATGACCGGATCAGCCTCGCTGGAGGAGCTGCGCCGGGTCCCCCTGGTCATTACCGGCTTCACCGGCGAGTGGATGCAGCAGCGGGAGATCAACATCCACCCCCGGTAACGAGAAACCCCCTCCAACCTCCGACTTCTAACTTCCAACCTCCAGTGTGTTGCCTCTATATCCATCTTCTTGCTTTTTGCTGCATAAAAACGGTATTCGCGGAGAAGATAAGCTGGAGAAGACGGGCGAACACAGTTCGCCCTACAACAAGAAGGAGGCCCCACCATGCCTGTAGGAATGATTCTTCTGCTGATCATCTCCATCCTCATATTTCTCGGACTGGCCCAGAGGGTTCTGGACCGGCTGGGTTTAACCGACCGGACCGCCCTTCTGTTTATTGCGGCGATGCTTATCGGCGGCTTTTTGCCCGAGATCCCGTTAACCGGGACCCTGTCCATAAATATCGGGGGCGGGCTGATCCCGATTATCCTGGTGGTCTACCTTTTTGTCAAAGCCGGCACCACCACGGAAAGAATTCGCGCCGCGGTGGCCATGCTGGCCGCTGCGGTGGTGACCTATGTTGTTTTAAAAATCTTTCCCCTCGAGCCGACCTACGCCTTCCTCGTCGATCCGCTCTACCTGGTCGCCCTGATTGCCGGTGTGGCCGGATACCTGGCCGGCCGCTCCCGCCGGGCAGCCTTCATCGCCGGTGTGGGCTCAATTGTCCTGAATGATATCTTTACCCGCATCGAGCTTTTTGCCCGGGGAGCCAAAAGCAGCCTGACCATCGGCGGGGCCGGGATATTCGACGCCACCCTGATCTCCGGTCTGATCGCTCTCGGGCTGGCCGAGCTGGTCGGCGAAATCCGCGAACGGCTCAGCGGTGAGCCCGGCCGGGGTTATCCCGAAGAGCTTCTCGAAGGGCTGCGTGAGCCGGGCGAAAGAGACGATGATCGGGAACAGAATGAACCTGAATAAAGCGGCATTCCCCGTGAGGCTGCTAATTGAAGGAGGAAAAGATTATTTATGAAAGCAAAATTTAACCGGGCGGCGGTTTTAGCGCTGGCGCTGCTGTTAAGCGTTTTCATCTTCAGTAGTGCGGCTGCGGAAAAGTACTTCTTTGACTTATTCAACTTTAGCGAGAGCAGCGACGGTTACTACACGATGAAGGACCGGAAGGACAGCTCGGTGATCCTGCGTACCGCACGCATCCTTCATCCCGGCGATGAGTATATCGATCAGGCCAACCGCCACTTCCGCGTGGTCATGCTCGAAGAGAAGACCGCCTGGGTGGAGCAGATTAAATCACAGAGCCCCCTCACAGGGGATGCACGGGGTTCGCTGCCGTCCGGGGGGGAGATGGCGGCCGGAAGCAATCAAAATGCGAAACCGGCGGTGGGCATTTACCATACTCACGGCGCCGAATCATATGTTCCCACTGACGGGACCGAAACGATCGACCAGGGCGGCGGCATCCTTCAGGTTGGTGACGCTCTTACCAGGGCCCTTGAGAATAAGGGATTTGACGTAAACCACGTCCGGGAACCGCATACCCCCCATGATGCCGGAGCCTACCAGCGCTCGCGCCGGACGGCGGAAGAGCTGGTTACGGAAGGGGATCAACTTATTTTTGATGTGCACCGCGATGCCGTGCCCCCCGAGGAATACGAAGAGACGGTTGAAGGAGAGGAAGTAACCAAGATCTTGCTGGTCTTAGGGCAGCAGAATCAAAATGCAGACAACAACCGGAACTTTGCGGTTAACCTGAAACAGATTGCGGATGAAGAACATCCCGGGCTGGTCAAAGGAATCCTGGGAGCCCAGGGCAACTACAACCAGGACCTCACCCCGCAGGCGATGCTGCTCGAGGTGGGGGCGCATGAAAACAACCGGGAGGATGCCGAAAGGGCAGTTGCTCTCTTTGCCGATGTGGTGGAGATTTACGTCACCGGACCCGGGGCTGCTCCCGAAGAGACCGCACAGAGCACCCGGCTCTCCCTGGGCAGCGTTCTCAAAGTAGTTCTGCTGCTGGCCGCTGTTCTTCTGGCTTACCTGCTTATCGCCGCGGGCAGCCTGGAAGAGTTCAAAAGGAAAATCAGCTCCTTCTTCGAACGCGAATTTGCCGATCTGCGCAATTTTAGCCGCAAGGACCGCGGCGGCCGGAAGGATGATTGATCCTCCGGTTTTTCAGACCGGGTGATAATTTGGAGAGATACCTGACGGCGACTGTTCTCGGTATCGGGTTCGGCTTCGCGGCGCGCTGCCTGATGCTGCGCTCCGATTACCGCCAGTACCCCGCTTACCCTCACGGATATGTCACCCACCTTTCACTGGGCTTGATTGCGGCAGTCCTGGGTGCTCTGGCTGTTCCGGCGCTAATGGAGAAGGAGTTTACTGCGGTGACGTTCCTCTCCCTGGCGGCAACCCAGTTCCGCGATATTCGCGAAATAGAGCGGGAAACCTTGAGCAAGCTCGACCTCTCGAACCTGGTCGCGCGGGGCCCCGATTACATTGAAGGGATTGCCCGCGTTTTTGAAGCGCGGAACTACCTGGTAATGCTGATTGGCCTGGTCGTCAGCGGATTGACCTACCTGACCGGTATCGCGGCCGGCTTTCTTCTCGGCGGCCTTGCTCTTCTGGGCGCCCTGCGCCTGATGCGCGGTCCGGTCATCGGCCGGATCGCTGTCGTCCGCCCGGCAACGATAAGCTTCAAGGGCCCCAATCTCTTTGTCGAGGATATCCATTTCATGAACCTGGCCCGTGAAGAGGTCCGCCGCACCGTCCTGGAGCGCGGCCTGGGGGTGGTGATCGAGCCTTTTGACGACAACGCCCGAGAAATTCTGGCCAACAACGGGCAGCGCATGGCCATCGCCCATGATGCCGCCACCCAGCTCGGGATCTACCGGGATGTCGATACGGCCGAATTTACCCCCATCCTCAGGCGGGATTTGGATACCGGGCGGATCGCCATGCTGATCCTGCCCCTGGAAAAGGATATCGAATGCCTGGTTACGGCGGTAAAGAATGTTCCGGTACTGGAGAGCTCCAGTACCCGCCCGCTGAAATCGAGAATCGGACGCGGCGCGGCCGACTGACATTGCAGAAAACGGAGGGGAGGTCCGGAACCGGTGAAAGCCTCGATCAGCAAATATATTCTCGCCGTGATCACCCTCGACCCGGCGCTGGTCGGCAGCGGCGGGGCCCCGGTCTTTATCGCCCGCGACCGGGCGGAGCAGGACCGGATCGCCACCTACCTGGCCCGGATCACCGAAGGGGTGGTTCACGACCTTGAAAACGGCGTCTACATCCTGGTCAAACACTGATGATCATTGTCTACTACAGCCGGAGATCGCCATTTCCGGCCCTGCTGGCCTCGATCAAGCATTGCCGTCCCGCCCTTTCGCCGGAACAGGCCTGGCCGGTAGCGGAATCCTGGATCAAAGCAAATCTCCACCCGGGCGAGCGGCCCTTTTTTCTGAAGCCTTTCGGTGAATCTTCCGAAGGCGACACCCTCTACCTGATGACCGCCACCGTTCCGCCGCCGGTGCTCAAACGCACCCTGAACGGATTGAGCGAGCTGATCAGAATCAACTGCCACGTGATTCTGGCAGACTATCCTCTTTCATGGAGCAGGCGGTGGGAGCAAAACTGCAGCGATCGCCGGAAGAGAGCCTGCTGGATGGAGATCGAAGCGCTCGTGGAGCGGACCAGGCTGAAGGTCGAGTTTATCAAACAGCGATGATCGTGATCTTTCAATGCTTCGGCGGCACGCACACTTCGGCAGCGGCAGCTTCCATCTACCTGGGACGGCTGCCCCGGACGCAACTGCCGCGCCTGGAGGAGCTTCTGGCCCTGCCTTACTTCGATCGTAACGACGGCGCCGAGGTCGGCACCCTCAGTTATGCGGGCCTCGATACGCAGGGCAATCCCGTTTTCATCCTGGGGAGCTGCCGCTGGGGTGCCGAGATCAGGGGACTGGCCGCTTCATTCTTGAAGCTGCCCGGGCCGGCCGGGTCCGAGGTGGCGGTGATCGACTGCCTTCCCGAGGTGAGCCTGCCCGTCCGTGTGGGCGGCTATATTTCGCGCCGCCTCGGTCTTACCGCAATCGGACGCCCCCTGGTCGGCCGGGGGATCCTCTGGAGTTACCCCCGGCTCCTGAAACTGGTCGAACTGTTCGAGCAGGATCCCACCCCGTATCTCCTATAATATCCCCCCAGGTTGGTTCCAGTTTGACACCGGGTTGAAAGATCGGGATAATAAAGTAAACTTTACCGGTTGAAGGAGGTGCCCGGTTGGGATGCAATATCGTGGCCATCGTCGGAAGGCCCAATGTGGGCAAATCCACTTTATTCAATCGCCTTACCGCAGCGCGCACGGCGATCGAAGAGAAGGTTCCCGGGGTTACGCGGGACCGCCTTTACGGCACTGCCGAATGGCGGGGAGAGAGCTTCATTGTTATCGATACCGGCGGAATCAGCTTTGAGCGGAACGATCCCCTGATCAGGCAGGTGCGGCGCCAGGCAGAGCTGGCTGTTGAAGAAGCCCATGTGATCCTATTCCTGCTCGACGGGCGGGAGGGGCCGGCACCCCTGGATCAGGAGATCGCCGATCTGTTGCGCCGTAGCGGCAAGCCGGTCATCCCCGTGGTGAACAAGATCGACCATCCCGGAGCCGCTGCCGAGATCATGGCCTTCTACAGCCTGGGGATGGGCGATCCGCTGTCTGTTTCCGCAGCCCACGGGCGCGGCACCGGCGACCTGCTCGACCGGATCTACGAACTGCTCCCGGAGGAGCAGGTAAGCGCCGGGCCTGCCGAAAAAGCTGTCAGGGTGGCGCTGGTTGGCCGGCCCAATGTCGGCAAGTCGCAGCTGCTCAATACCATCCTCGGGCGGGAGCGGGTTATCGTCAGCGCCACGCCGGGGACAACCCGCGATGCTGTCGATACCCTCTTCAACTACAACGGCAGTACATACGTCCTCATCGATACCGCCGGGGTGCGCCGTAAAAGCAGGGTCAAGGAGGCGGTTGAATATTACAGCGTGCTCCGCTCGCTGAAGGCGGTCGAGCGCGCCGATATAGCCCTGCTGCTGCTCGATGCTGAAAGCGGGATTGCGGAGCAGGACCAGAAGCTGGCCGGATATATTGACCAGGCCGGCAGGGGCCTGATCATCGGCGTGAACAAGTGGGATCTGCTCAAAGGACGGCAGGAGGCGCGGCAGGATTGGCTCGCAGAAATTTCCCGCGCCTTTGCCTTTGCGCCTTACGCCCCGGTTATCTTCATCTCCGCCCTTACCGGCAGCCGGGTGCAGGAGCTGTTTCCCTTGTTCGACCGGGTCCGGCAGGAGCTCTACAGGCGGGTGCCGACCTCGCTTTTAAATGAGCTGGTCCTCGATGCCCTGGCGGTAAATCCGCCGCCTTCTTACAAAGGGAAGCGTCTAAAGATCTACTACGCCGCCCAGGTGGCGGTGAAGCCGCCTACCTTCATCTTTTTTGTGAATAATCCTCAATTCATGCATTTCTCTTACCGGCGCTACCTTGAAAACAGGCTCCGCGAAGCCTTTGACTTCTGCGGCGTCCCGCTGCGTCTCAAGATCAGGCCGCGCCGGGAAAAGGAGGGCTAAAGTATGGGCTATATGGCAGTGGGAGCCGCTTACCTGATCGGCTCGATTCCCTTCGGCTACATCCTCACCAAACTTTTCAGGCAGGTTGATATCCGCCGCTACGGCAGCGGAAATATCGGGGCGACCAACGTGCTCCGCCTGCTCGGCTGGCGCGCCGCGCTGCCGGTATTCCTGCTCGACGCCGCCAAGGGGACCGCCGCGGTTCTGCTGGCCCGGCTCTGCAGCGAAGAAAACATCTTTGCCCTGGCGGCCGCCCTGGCCGTTCTGATCGGCCACTGTTTCCCGCTATTCTTGAAATTCAAAGGAGGCAAGGGAGCGGCCACCGGTATTGGCCTGCTCATCCCCCTGTCCGGAGCAGTTTGTGCCTCTGCGGTTCTGCTCGCGGTTATCGTGATCGCCCTGACCCGCTATGTTTCGCTGGGCTCGATCATCGGGGCATTTGCGGTCCCTCTATTATTTCTTCTTTTTAGTTACGAGCCGCTCTATATCATCTTCGGGGCGGCGATGGCGCTGCTGGTGATCTTGCGGCACCGCGACAATATCAAACGGCTGCTCAACGGGACAGAGTCGAAGTTCGGTCAGAAGATCAGCCCCGCCGGAGAGGGGGAGAGATGATGGAAGCGGCTGTGATCGGGGCGGGCGGATGGGGGACGGCGCTGGCGGTTTTGCTGGCGGATAAAGGTTACCGGGTCAGCTTCTGGATGCGCAGACAGGAAGTCTACAAAAAGATCATTCTCAAGCGGACAAACGAAGACTATCTTCCCGATGTTAAGCTGCGGGAAACAATCTTTCCGACGGTGGATCTTGAAGAGGCGCTGCGCGGAAAACAGCTGGTCATCTTTGCCGTCCCTTCGCACGGGCTGCGCACGGTTGCCGCCGCTGCGGCCCCTTACATGTCACCACACACAGTGGTGGTGAATGCGGCTAAAGGGTTGGAGGATCCGGGCAGGCTGCGCCTTTCGCAGGTCCTGCAGGAAGAGCTGCCGGAAGAGCTGCACGGGCGGATCGCGGTCATCTCCGGCCCCAACCATGCCGAAGAGGTCTCCCGGGGCCTTCCTTCGGCCACGGTGGCCGCCTCGAGCGTGCAGGAGACGGCGCGGCAGGTCCAGGAAGCCCTGATGACCCCTTATTTCCGGGTCTATACCAACCCGGACCTGGTCGGCGTGGAGCTGGGGGGGGCGCTGAAAAACGTGATCGCCCTGGGGGCGGGGATTGTCGACGGGCTGGAGCTGGGCGACAACGCCAAGGCTACACTGGTAACGCGCGGCCTGGCCGAGATGACCCGCCTGGGGACGGCCGTGGGCGCCCGCGCCCGCACTTTCGCCGGCCTCTCGGGACTGGGTGATCTCTATGTTACCTGCAGCAGCCTCCACAGCCGCAACCGGGCGGTCGGCTTTAAACTGGGCCGGGGAATGCGCTGGGGTGAGATCGCCGCCGGGATGCGGACGGTTGCCGAAGGGGTCAACACCACCAGGGCCGCCGCGGAGCTTTCCCGGAAGATCGGCGTGGAGATGCCGATCACGGCCGAGATTTACCGGGTCCTCTTCGAGGGAAAACTGCCCCAAGAAGCGGTCGAAATACTGATGCAGCGTGAAAAAAAGGCGGAAAGCGAAGAGATTGCCTTTGAAGAATAGATGCCCCCTACTGTTATTCCGAGTGTTCCTTCCAGGTCATTGCTATGAAAGCGCCGTATTTGTCATCCTGAGGGCGAAGCCCGAAGGATCT
>CAZPET010000072.1:0-7862 GCA_964585625.1 uncultured Syntrophomonadaceae bacterium | reverse complement strand
AATAACGGAGGTGACTTACTTTTTGACCACTTTGATAAATTTTAATAACTAAAAAGAGAGGATATTTTGCAATTGTGTAGAAGTACGTTTCAAACTTTCTCCCGAATCGCGACGGGGGTGATTTCAGGTCATGTTCAACCAGATCGGTCCAGTTGAAATAATCGTTATCCTGCTGGCGGCTTTGCTCCTCTTCGGGCCGAACAAGCTCCCCGAGCTCGGGCGCTCCATCGGCCGCGGCATTCGGGAGTTCAAGCAGGCGTTTAATGATGTGGGCAAGTCCATTTCCCTGGAAGAAGAAAAGGATGCCGAAGAGAAATAATAATCGCTCGCCGATCGGGGGAATCTGTTATGCTCAGTAAGGCTGTGACCCGGGAGCGGCTGGACCGTGAGATCGGTCTCTACCTGCGGGATAAAAAAGAGACGGAGCCGCTTTTCCGGCTCTACCGGGAGCTGTTTCAGGTCCGGTGTCGCTACAGCGGTCAGATAAAAAACGATTGCTCCTCGAGCCGGGAGCGCTCCCGGCAGCTGTTCCGGGAAGGCCGATACCTGCTCAGTGAGACTTCCCTGAGTATCGACCCCGGTCTTTTCAGGACGATCCTGGGTGAAATCGTCGAGGTTTTCGTGGGTATCTTCCCGCAGGCGGAGCCGCTCCGTAAAATAATGGAGCAGCCGGAACTGGCCGAAAGCCGCCTGCCTCTATTTCTTACCGGAAGCAAACTGTTGGACAGTCGAGAACTGGAAAAGCAGGTTCGCGCCTGGGGGTGGAAGGAGGAGGGACCGGTGGATTCTTCCCTCGTCGCCGGCACGTTGAGGGATGCCCTGGCCCCGTTTTATATCTCTTTTGCCGAAGCGGTGCGGGAAGAGATCGATCTGGCTCTCTGGAGTGAAGGCTGCTGCCCGGTATGCGGTCAGAATCCGGGCATGGCCATGCTCAATGAAGAGGGCGCCCGGATTCTTGAATGCCGCTTCTGCTGCACCCGGTGGCAGTTCGCCCGGCTGGAATGTCCCTTTTGCCGGAACAGGGATCCGCAGCTGCTGCGCTATTTCTACGCCGATGTTTACCCCGGAAGAAGAGTGCAGGTCTGCGAGCGCTGCAAGAGCTACCTGAAAACAGTGGTTGTAAAAGAGGTCGGCCGCGAGGTCATTCTTGATCTGGAAGATATCTTCACCATCGAGCTTGACCATGTCGCTCGCCGCGAAGGGTTCCGGGCGGGCGGCGATCTGGCTGTTTTGCAATAATATTTTGAAGGGGGTAAGAGGATTCATGAAACCGGGCATGACAGAAATACTCCTGATCTTGCTGGCCATTTTGCTGCTTTTCGGGGCGAACAAGCTGCCGGAGCTGGCCCGGGCCATCGGCAGAAGCGTTACCGAGCTGAAAGAGGGGATCAAGGGAAAACCCGAGGCGCCTGCTGCCGCACCGGAGGAGGATCAGGGGAAGGTGTAATTTTACGCGGGCTCCCTGAACGGGCCCAGGGATCAGGCAGGTTAAGCTGTTCCTTTTTGCTGCGTCGATCGCTAATTTTACTTTACTTCAGCAAGCATGCTTCGCCGGCACTATAATTCGCAGGAGGCATCGACAGATTTGTGAGCAAAGATAGAGGCGCTACCATGACGGTGCTGCAGCACCTGGCCGAGCTGCGCCGTCGCCTGATCACGGCGGGCGCGGCTTTTCTTACCGCCTCTGTAATCTGTTTTGCTGTGGCGGCGCCGATCCGCCGCTTCATGACCCGGCCTGCGGAAGGGCTGACCCTGGTTTATTTCTCGCCGCCCGAAGCGCTGACGGCACAATTAAAGCTGGCCCTGCTTGCCGGAGCGGTGCTGGCTTCTCCCCTGATCCTGTATGAACTGTTAGCCTTCATCTATCCTGCCCTGACTCCCTTTGAAAAGAAAACTTGCCTCCAGACCCTGATCGGGATCACCCTCCTTTTTTGCGGCGGGGTGACCTTTGCTTACCTGGTCACTTTCCCGCTGGTCCTGCGTTTCCTGTTATATTATACCGGCAGCGGGGCCGTTCCGAAGCCGGCGATCGGTGAATATATCTCGTTTTTCTTCTCTTTTCATCTCTTTTTCGGGGCCATTTTTCAGCTTCCACTGGTTGCCTGGGCCATGGGCAGGCTGGATCTGATCAGAGCTCAGGTTATGCGGCGGGGGCGCAAGTACGCTCTCCTGATCATTCTCATCCTGGCGGCAATCCTCACTCCTCCCGATCCGATCACCCAGTTATTGCTGGCGCTGCCGCTAATGCTGCTCTATGAGCTGTGCATTTTTATGGCAGCCATCGGTTACCGGGGCCGGAGCAAGGAGATGGAGCTGCAACAATAAGGTATAATAGAAGCTGGAGAATTGGAGCCTTTAAATAAAACGGTGGTGTTAACCTTGCACAGCTGCTCCCGGCCGGGCGGGGCGATCATCCTGGCGGGAGGCGACAGCAGCCGTCTCGGCTGTCCGAAGCCTTTCCTGGAGCTGGAGGGTGTATCGCTGATCGAAATCATGGTCCGCCGCTTGAGTTTACTCTTCGAACAGATCACGGTGGTGACCGACCGCCAGGATCTCTATGCCGGCCTTCCGGTGAAGCTGACCGGCGATCTGCTGACCGGCCATGCGAAGGGCCCCCTGCGGGGAATCCACGCCGGATTGAGCGTTTCCGATCTGCCCTACCAGTTTGTCGCGGCCTGCGACATGCCCTTCATTAACCTGGACCTGGTCCGCTACATGGCTGCCTTCGCGCCGCATTATGATGTCGTCGTGCCCCGTGTAGGCAGCTATTTTCAGCCGCTCCATGCTTACTACCGCCGCTCCTGCATCGAACCGATCCGGAGGCAGATCGAGCAGGGTGAATGCAAGGTTACCGGGTTTTATGATAAAATCAGGGTGCGGCATATCGGATATTCCGAGATCGCGCGCTTCGATCCCGGCCAGCGTTCATTTTTTAACGTCAATACCTGGACCGACTATCGGGAAGCGCAAAAATTGCTGCCTGAAGTAAAAAGGTCGCAGTTGAACTCTGCCTGCCTTTGGGGAAAGGAGCCCTGATTATTGGTTAAACTGCCTGAATATGTTGGACCGCACGCCTTTGGGGTGAAGATGGGGGTCATTGTTCCGGGGATGGATATTGTGCAGACAGTTTTTGAGCAGCTGGCGCACTGTCACCGGGACGGACTTCTGGAAAACGGAGATATCATTTGCGTCACCGAATCGGTGGTGGCCCGCGCTCAGAACAATTACGTGACCACGGCCGATGTGGCCGGGGAGATCCGGGAGAAGCTGCATCTTGAGCCCGGCAGCAGGCTCGGCGTGGTTTTTCCCATCGCCAGCCGCAACCGTTTTGCCCTGGTTCTGCGGGGCTTTGCCCTGGCCCTGCCCGAGGGCGAGGTGATCATGCAGCTTTCTTTCCCCTGCGACGAGGTCGGCAACCGGGTAATCGACCCCGAATTTGCCGGGTCGCTGGGCAAGGATCTGATCACGCTGGAGGACCTGGCCGGGAGAAAATTTCCCCACCCTGTCACCGGCATCGACTATATCAGTTTTTACCGGGAGATCATCAGCGCGGCCGGCGCCGCGCCGCAGATTATCCTGTGCAATGATCCCCTGCGGATCCTTGATTACCGGCCCGACGGCGTGGTTGCCGCCGATATCCATTCCCGCGCCAAAACCAGGGCCATAATTGGCGCCCGCCACCCGCGCTGCATCACCCTGGATGAGATCTGCAACTCCGGCGAGGCATACTCGGAATGGGGGCTGCTCGGCAGCAATATCTCGGCCGGCGAGAAAATAAAGCTGGCTCCCCGGGACGGTTCAAAAATTGTCGGCGAACTTCAGCGGCTGATCCGTGAACGGCTGGGGGTGCAGGCCGAGGTCATGATTTACGGTGACGGGGCCTATCGCGACCCGACCACCGGCATCTACGAGCTGGCCGATCCCCGGCCGGCGTTTGCCGCCACGGATGGGCTGAACCGCTACCGCGAAGGGCTCAAGTACAAGTATTTGGCCGATTACTACTTTCACGAAGAGGGTAAAAGCGCCGCCGAGATCGAGAGGCTGCTTCAGGAAAAGAGAGAGAACCCTCCGGCCGGCGGCGGCAAGGAGGCCCGCGAAGGGACCACCCCGCGGCGGATGGAGGATGTTATCGCCAGCCTGGCCGACCTGGTCAGCGGCTCTTCCGACGCCGGCACGCCGCTGGTGATCGTGAAAGGTTTTTAGCGCTTCGCACTGCCTGGACAGCGCAGCCGGCCAGGAATAGCAGGCAGAGCAGCGGCACGAAGTCCCCGGCCCGCCGGTAGAAAGTGGCGCGCCGCGCCAGGTCAAGCGGCAGGATATAGAAACCCCGTTCGGCCTTTCCCGTGCGCAGCAGCTCCCGCCCCCGGCAGTCAAATGAGATCGAGATGCCGCTGTTGGCGATCTGGGTAACCCCGGTTCCCATTTCCGCAGCCCGCAGCGCGGCGGCCTGGGCATGCTGCTCCAGTCCGATTGTTTTCCCGAACCAGGCATCGTTTGTGGCGATAAAGAGATGCCGCCCTCCCCGGCGGGCAAAGAGGCGCGTGTAATCGCCGAAGTACGACTCAAAGCAGATCACCCCCGCCAGGGGGATCCCCCGGTGGTTAAACAGGGTGATCTCTTCTCCCGCCCGGTAGCTGCCGAGAGTGATATCAAGATTTAATAATTTGTTTAACAGGTTCTCCAGGGGAAAATATTCCACAAAGGGGACCAGGCGCTGCTTGTGGTAAACCTGGATATCGTCCTGCCCGGGTGAAAGCAGGACCATGGAATTGTAGAGCGCCTCTTCCGTATAAAGCTGTGCCCCGTAAAGGATACCAACCCTCAGCTCTTCGGCCAACCGCGCCATCTCCCGGCGGTGCAGAAACGTACCGTCTTTCATCCTCAAGGTTACCACCGTTTCCGGCCACAGGACCAGCTCCACGCGAGGTTCCTTTTCCACTGCCGCCCGGGTCAGCTCGAGGTAGCGCTGCAGGATTTTCTCTTTGCCGGATGAAGAAAGGATCTCCCCCGGATCGCTGCAGCCCTGGATCAGGGCGGTCCAGATGGGAGCATCCTCTTTTTCCACCGGGGCCAGCCCGGGCAGGAAGATCCCGCCGCAAAGGAGGGCCAAAAACATTGCCGCCGCCGCGATCAGATTCTTTCCGCGCAGGGCTTTGCCCGGGCCCGGCAGCAGGATGCTCTGGAAGAAAACCATGATAAATGAGAGCCCCCAGTAGCCGGAGGCGGCCGTCAAATTAAGGATGGCCGGAAAGTTCCACTGGGTGTAGCCTAAATAGCCGACATTGTAACCGATAAAGCCGAGTGACCGGATATATTCCATCAGCACCCACAGCGCAGGGATTGCCGCCGCCTGCAGGAGCGGGCTTTTCAGGCGGCGGGTGTAACTGACTGCAAGGGCAAAGAGGGCATTGAAAGAACATAAGAGCACCACCAGCAGGATCATCGCCGTGACCGCCAGTCCCGGTGACAGGTAGGCGAAAAGGACGTCGCTCAGGTAGAGATTCAGGTAGAGGTGCAGCGGCAGCCCGAAAAGAAAGCCTCCGCAGAGCGCCTGGCGCGGCCCGGCCCGCAGGCAAAACCAGAGCAGCGGTATCAAGGCGAACCAGGCCAGCCAGCCCTGCTCAAAAGGGGGAAAGGCCGGGATCAGCGCCAGCCCCGAGAGCAGGGGGGGCAGGTAAAAGAGCGCTGATTTCTTGCTTCCGCGCAGGAACCTCACCCGCCTTTCCATTTCTTTTGTTCATAGTTTATCATAATCAGTGAAAAGACGCCTGGACGGAGGGACGGGGCACCTGGCCGCCACTTTTCCCGCTTCTCCGGACAAGAGAAGGCGCAGCTTTTGATAAAGCTGCGCCGCGTCGTAGAACTTGTCGATACCGTGAAATTACCTTCAGTGAAGAATTAATGCATCGCCGGGGGCTGCCCGCCGGGCGGGATGCTCTCTTTTTTCCGCCGGGTTGCCCTGATCAGCCAGAAGATTAGCAGGACGAGCAGGAAGATGATGAGCAGCACCGGAAGCAGTGTCGTCAGGGCAATCAGGATAAAAGCTGCTGCCGACGAAATAAAGTTGATGCTGCGGAAAAGAGCCTCCTTCATCCGCTTCCCGATGTTGTCGAAGGGTTTTTGCGATATGGTCTGGGTGCCGATAACTTCTTCCCTGATGGAGAGCTGTATTGTCGAGAGAGCAACCTGATCTTGCAGGTAGGTAAAGTTCATCGTTTTGAGCTCGATCTCACCCCGCACCCGGGAAAGTTCCCGTTCAACCTGCAGAATCTCTTCCACGGTTTTGGCCCTGGCCAGGATATCGCGCAGCCGCTCCTCTTCAGCTGTCAGGTTCTTGATCCTCGTCTCCATATCCAGGTAGGGGAGGGTAACATCTTCGCTGTTTTTATGGACATTGGCCGCCTCTCCCAGGTCCTGCAGCCGGGCGATGAAGCTGTCAAACTGCGTCTCGGGAACGCGCAGGGTCAGCTCCGCCGCATACTGTCCTTCACGGAACTCGTAGATATTGGATTCGCTGACGATGCCGCCGCCGGCAGCAATCATCTGTTCAACCTTTTCGACCGTATCGCGTGTATTCAAAACCGTCAGCAACATGGAGCCCGTGCGGATCACATAACGCGACCTTACCTGGGACAAACTGTTTTGCTCTGACTGTTCCTGGTCGGAATATTCGGCCTCGCTGCCCATCCGGACGCCCTCCCCGGCATCCATGGGCGGCGCTTCGTTGAAATCCGAGGCGGTGTTTTTTGAAGCTGCGCTGCAGCCGGCGATAATCATTGAACAGAGGCACAGCAGCGCTACCAAGAATAGAAGATGTAATTTCCTTCTTCTGATAAGCATTTCCCCGGTACCCCCTTTATATTTTCAGACCACCTGACACGCCATAAAGTTCCCGGGCATTTATTCAAATTGCCCGGTGACCCAGCCCGACCGCCACTTCGTTGAGGTGCAGCAGGCCGATGCCAAAAAACACGGCCACGGCGATATGATCTCCACCGTGGGCTATCCCGACCTTTCCTCCCACATTCAAACCCAGGGCTTTAGGCATCACCTGGGCCAGGGCTTCCCTGGCCGCTCCCGCAACCGCCCCCTCCTCCTGATGCGAACCGTCGATCACCTGCTCCCGCCTGGCGGCGACGACCGCCCTTTCAACCACCTTCTGCAGAGAGCTTAAGAATTCCCCGCCGTAATCAACAGCAGACGATTTGACCCCTTTATCTAAAAACTGTTTTTTCAATTCCGACTCATCTTCACGGGTCGGGGTCATGGCAATTTCTATGGCCGCCCTGGCCACTTCGCGGCTTTCCATATTATAAGATCCTCCTGGCAATCAATGATTCATCTATTTTATTATCATCTGCCGGGCAAAAAAGGGCAAGTAAAATTTATGGTACAGAGAGAGGGGCTTGTACAGAGAGAGGGGCTTTAAAAAATAAAAACAGAAGCCTGCCACGACCTTCGCTCCGGCTGATATCGATCCCGATACAGCCCGGAACAGCTGTAAGGCTGTACCGGACCGCAGTTGGAACCGAAATCAACCTTTGCCCGACCGGTATAGATCCTTGTTGAAACCGGCAACGGTCAGGTGACCGTTACCGATCTCGGTGTAGTTTCCTGAAGCGGTAAGTATTGAAGAACCTGTACCGATCTTGGCTCGACCGCAACAGATCCCTGCAGACCCAGTCATAATCGTCCAGACTATGACAGAGCCTTTAAGAACCTGTTACGATCTTCCCTCCGGCTGGTCACAAGCCCGACTTTATTAAAGACCTGTGATCAACCTTTGGCCGGCTGCAGCAAAGCCCTTTTGACCTCGCTGCAGCCTGGGCCCGGCCGTAACAGACCTCTGTTTCACCTATAGT
>CAZPET010000071.1:0-7878 GCA_964585625.1 uncultured Syntrophomonadaceae bacterium | reverse complement strand
CTTGGTGTCTGGGAATGGCAGGATGTCATCAAGTATATAATGGTTGGAGCCAGCCTGGTCCAGTCGGCGGTGGCTATTATGCTCCAGGGTTATAATGTGTCGAAACGCTGGACAGATCAGATCAATGCCTGGATGGATCAAAAAGGATATAGCAGCTTGGAAGATATTCGCGGCATAGCCCTGCCTCACATCAAGACAACCAAAGAAGTGGAGCGCGAACCGGAAGGAGTTTACGCCAAAGTTGATTTCCATCGCTGTGAAGTCTGCGGGGTCTGTGTAAGAAGCTGTCTCTACGATGCGATTAAATTAACTAAAGCAGGCGCGATGATTGATCCCAACCTGTGTGACGGATGTGGAATGTGCATGGAAGTCTGCCCTTACAATGCGGTTTCCATGGCAGGAAAGTAATTTAATACAAAAAGGCAGGGTTTCCCGGGATAACCCGGGAAACATGCCTTCCTTTTGAAAGAGCAAAGAAGTTTGCGAGGAGAATTACCATGGAAACAGTTAAGTGTGACGTTTTGGTTATCGGCGGAGGCGCTGCCGGAAGTCGAGCGGCCTACGAAGCAAAGCGGTTGTTCTCAGATTTACGAGTGGCGTTGATTACTGCCGGCAACTACGGTTCTTCAGGCAGCTCAAATTTTGTGGCCTCTGAAAGCCTGGGGATTAACGCTCCGTTTAACTTTATGGAAGACGGGGACAGTCCCGATCTGTTTTATGAGGATATCATCAATACCGGCGGAGGCCTTGCCGATCCGGACCTTTGCCGGATTATTGCCGATGAATCGTCGGATCGTCTAAGGGAACTAATGCAATTGGGAGTGCAGTTTGATGCCGTCGGCGGAAAACCTGTCCAGCACCAGTTGTCCGGCTGCTCCAGGGCCCGCTCCTTGACCGTTGGCGGATCTACCGGTAAACGAATGGTTGAAGTATTAAAAACCGCTGCGTTGCAGGAGGAAGTTGAAGTTTTTGAAGAGGTGCGCGCTGTCGAATTAATTACAAAGGACGGTGCGGTGTGGGGTGCTTATTGCCTTTATCAGGGGAAAACGGTAGCGTTTTTAGCCGGGGCAACGGTCCTGGCGACAGGGGGTACCGGGAGGGCATTTTCTTTAAATGTTAACCCTCCCACTCTGGAAGGTGACGGTTGGGCGATGGCCTACCGTGCCGCTGCTAAATGTATGAATCTTGAGTTCTTTCAAACCGGTCCCGGGACAGTTAATCCGCCGCTCGATTTTATTATTCACAGCCATATGTGGAGGTTTAAACCTCGCTTATTTAATTCCCGTGGAGAAGAGTTCCTGGTGCGTTATTGCCCCTCGGGGGTCACTCCTGAAGAAGTCCTGGAGTTAAAAGCCATGTCGTATCCTTTTTCAGTACGAACGGATGCCAAGTATCTTGATATCGCTATCTTTACAGAAATTGTGGAAGGCAGGGGGACCCGGAACAGGGGCGTTATTTTTGATGTCACCCATGTTTCCAGCCGGGATTTGCATGAGAAGGCGCCTATTACCTACAATACTTTCTTGCGCGCCGGAGTCGATCTGGCGAATCAACCGGTGGAAATAGCTCCGTTGGTGCAGAATTTCAACGGGGGCGTACTGATTAACGGTGACGGAGAAACCGCGGTTCAGGGGTTATACTGCGCCGGCGAGGTTTCCGGAGGTGTGCATGGCGCCGATCGTCCCGGCGGGAACAATCTTACGGACACCCAAGTATTCGGTTACCGGGCCGGCCGTTCTGCGGCGAGAAGGGCCGCAGAAGTGGATTATCCGGAGCTTAAACTTTCCGTTCAGTCTGGCGATAGGAAGCAGCAGGCCGAGAATTCCCGGTTACTAAATCAAATGGCGGAGCTGTTTTACACTCAACTGACGATTGTCCGGAATAAAGAAGGACTTAACCGGGTGAGCGAGTTTCTAAAAGAGCAAAAACAGCCTCACGGGTGGGAATGCCGAAACCGCCTTATTATAGGTGAAGCCATAGCGGCGGCGGGGTTACTCCGGAGAGAAAGCAGGGGAACACATTACCGGGAAGACTATCCCGCCAGTGACCCGGAATTCACGCGGCCGGTTATCATTCAGAGGGATGCTGCTGGCGCACTCCGGGCAGAGTTTAAAAAGTAAAGGTGTTCTCTGTATCAGGATTAAATGTGATCAGCTGAAAATAGCTAAGGGGGGCTTTCCGGATGGAAGCTTTATCTAAAGAATTTCGGGAGCGGCTGGAAAGGTTAGCCACATGTAATATATCCGACGCCCTGGACAAGTTAAATTTAAACGGCGCCGCTTTGGGTATTCTGCCCCTGTTTACTACGAAGAAACTGATTGGACGGGCTGTAACGGTAAAGATAACCGCGGCGGGTTTAACTCCGTCCAAACACCATCTGGCCATTGAAGCGATTGATGGGGCCAGCGCCGGCGATGTCATTGTCATAGACAACGGGGGGCGCACGGATGTCTCTTGCTGGGGGGAGATACTGGGAAATGCCGCCAAGATTAAGGGCATTGTAGGGGTCGTTATTGACGGGGCGGCCCGGGATATTGATGACAATGAAGCGATTGGGTTTCCCGTATATGCCCGTGCCGCAGTTCCGAGGACAGCCAGGGGAAGGATCATGCAGGAGTCCTATAATTGTTTAATCCAGTTGAGCGGTGTTCAGGTTCGCCCCGGAGATATTGTCGTAGGGGATAAAAGCGGTATCGTGATTATTCCCCAGGAGCGTTTTGAAGAGGCGCTTACCCTGGCTGAGCAAATATTTGAGAAAGAGATGGCCATGGTTGAAAAAATACGCCAGGGAGTACCCCTGCTGGATGTCGATCGGCAATCCAACTATGAGCAAATGTTAAATAAGAAATGATCGACAGAGGAGAGGAAGTATAAATATGGGTGAACCTGAACTGATCGCGGCGTTAAAATCAGGTGGTTTTCCAACCGGCGTTCTCTGTGATGCCATGGGCAAAATCAACAATATGCGTTACGATATCAAGCCGCTGTTCCCGGAAGCACGTTTAGCCGGTCCTGCGTTGACAGTGCGCTGCCCTGTTGCCGATAATTTGACTATACACAGGGCTATGGAGATGGCGCATCCGGGAGATGTTATCGTTGTTGATGCCGGCGGTTATAAAAACGCAGGTCTTTTTGGAGAAGTAATGACGGTATCCTGTATTGCCCGAAAGATTGCCGGGGTTATCATTGACGGAGGGTGCAGGGATGCCGCCGAGATAGTTTCTTTAAAATATCCCTTATTTGCGGCAGCGGTTAACCCGGGAGGAACGGTTAAAGAAACTCTTGGTGAGATAAATGTACCGATTCAATGCGGCGGTGTTTGCGTTCATCCGAATGACATCATGGTAGGTGACAGTGACGGTGTGGTCTGCATCCCGCGGGAAAAAGTTACCCTGGTTTTAAAAAAAGCCGAAGAGATTATCCAAAGAGAAAAAAAATATCTTGAAGAGCTGAAAAACGGCAGGAGCACCATGGATGTTCTGGGGTTTAACCGCATAATGGAGCAGAAAGGCTTACTTTAAGAAATTTCCTCCCCTGGGATAGAAGGAGACATAATCATGAGCAGATTTAAAGTTTCCAAGGAGATTATCAACAAGTTCAAAGAATATTCCACGAGCAATCTTTCAGACGCCCTGGATCGCCTGGGGATTTACGGGGGCTGCCATGGAATCAAACCGGTCATATCCGGTCGGAAAATGGTTGGCTCAGCATTTACATTGCGTTATATCCCCTGTGGGCTGAAGAAAGGCACGGTGGGTGATTATATCGACGATGTGGAGCCGGGTGAAATAGTGGTCATTGATAATGCCGGAAGGACCTGCTGCACGGTCTGGGGGGACTTGCTTACCCTTACCGCGAAGCAGCGCGGTGTGGCCGGAACGCTGATCGACGGTGTCTGCCGGGATCTCGATGCCATTAAAATGTTCGATTATTCAATTTTCTCCAGGGGTTATTATATGGTCACCGGTAAAGAGAGGGTCCAGGTGGATTCATACAACATACCTGTATCCATAAGCGGGGTCCAGGTTAGACCCGGTGATATCGTCATTGGCGACGACAGTGGAGTGGTTGTCGTGCCGTACGAACGGGCCGAAGAGCTGCTGCAGGTTGCCGCGGAGATCCTGGAAGCAGAACGATATATTGAAGAGGCGGTAAAAAAGGGCTCTTCATTGCGCGAAGCCCGGAATAAATTCAACTATCACAGCTTGCAGAGCAAAAGTAAAAACGGCAGTTAAAAATATTGCAGTAGAGGTGAAACTGGTGTATCTAACCAGAGAAGAAGAAACCATGCTTTCCGGCAAAAAGGGAAAGGCTGTTCAAAAAGCGATGGAAATTCTGGTCCAGCTGGGGCAAATTTACGGGGCTTCAAAGTTGATCCCGGTAAACAGCGTCCATATGCCCGGCTCATCTATTGTCGTCACCGGAGAAGCCGGCGTGGAGTTTATCGAGCAGCTGGCCCGGGATGGGGCAGGCTTCGCGGCGGAGACGGCTTTGAATCCGGCGGCGATGGATATGCAATGTTGGAGGGAACTTAATTTTGAGTGTAAAGATTATGACTGTCAGAAGCGTTTAACAACGGCTTATGTTGACATGGGGGCAATTCCGCTCCACACGTGTACTCCTTATCATAACGGGATATTCCCCCAATACGGCCAGCATATTGCCTGGGGGGAATCTTCGGCAATTGTGTTGGCCAACTCTATTTTCGGTGCCTATACAAACCGCGAGGGCGGTCCTTCTGCAGTGGCCTCGGCCCTGACAGGCCGGACCCCTTTATACGGCTATCATCTTGAGGAAAACCGCCGTGCTACGGTACTTGTCAATGTGATCGAGAAGCCGGTAACAATAAGCGATTATGGTGCGTTGGGGTATTTTGTCGGCGAGGCCTGCCGGGAAAGAGTACCTGTGTTTACCGGCATGGAGCATCCTGTAACCATGGAACAGTTCAAAGCCCTGGGCGCAGCCCTGGCATCTTCCGGTTCTATAGCCCTTTTCAAAATGGTCGGCTGCACACCCGATGCTTCAACAGTAGAAGAAGCCCTGGGTTACCATAAGCCCGAAGCGGTAGTAGATTATGGTTCGGCGCAAAGAGAGCAGTCACATTCTCTTTTAAATAGCACTCGTGGTGGAGAGGTGGATCTGGTGGCGTTGGGTTGCCCCCATGCATCCATATTTGAAATTAAATCTATCGCCTCTTACCTGGCAAACAAGGGTAAACGGTGTAAATCTATTCTCTGGATAATGACCTCTTTTGCCGTGAAAAAGATGGCCGAAGATTTAGGATATGCCGCAATCATTGAACAGGCAGGCGGAAAAATGGTTGCTGATACCTGTTTAGTTTTAGGTGCCCTTAAACCTGTAATCCTAAAGTACGGCTTCAAAAATATTGCCACCAATTCTGCCAAAACGGCACATTACGCACCAGGCCAGTGGTCTTTGGGCTGCTACTACGGCTCATTGAAGCAGTGTTTGCAGGCGGCCTTGTCTGGAAAATGGGAGGGCGAGGATAAGTGAGCAAAGAAGAGTTGATTTTCCACGGCCGCAAGGTGGTGGGAGGAAAAGCTTCCGGTAAAGCGCTAGTATCTCCCGAACCGGTATGTTTTTTGGGAGGAGTGCAGATCGAAAGCGGAATCGTTACAGAAAAAGGGCACCCGCTGGAAGGAGAGAAACTGAAGGATCGGGTTCTGATATTCCCGATAGGTAAGGGCTCTACGGGCGGCTCTTACCTGATCTATGCTACAGTAAAAAATGGCCAGGGTCCATGCGCGGTAATCAATGCCAAAGCCGATCCGGTTACGGTAACCGGATGTATCCTTGCAGAGGTGCCGATGTTGGTGGAGCTGGAGCCCGACCCCATTACCGGAATTGCTACCGGAGATTGGGTTGAAATTGACGCGGACGCAGGTGTTGTCAGGGTTATAAAGGCATGATCATATTTTAAAGGGATAAAACGATCTGTAAGCCACCACCTCTCCTTAAGGAGGACAAGATGAGATTAATCGTTGCTCTGACAGGCGCAAGCGGTGTTATTTACGGTATTCGTCTGCTGGAAGTTTTACGGGATATACAGCAGGTAGAGACTCACTTGATCATTAGTAATTGGGCTAAAAAAAATATCGAAATCGAAACGGAGCATACCCTTAGTTATGTTGAAACATTGGCGCATTACTGCTATGATGAACTAAATCTTGCCGCACCGGTGGCCAGCGGTTCCTTCAGGCACGATGGAATGGCAATTGTCCCCTGCAGCATGAAAACCTTGTCTGCTGTAGCCAATGGCTACAGTGGAAATCTAATTCAACGCTCTGCCGATGTCGCGATTAAAGAACGGCGCAAGGTTGTTTTGGCAGTCAGGGAGACCCCTTTGAGTGTTATTCATCTTGACAACATGCTTAAACTGGCAAGGGTTGGTGTATCGATTATGCCGCCCATTCCTGCTTTTTATGGCAAGCCCCTTTCGTTGGAGAATATAATTAATCATTTTGTCGGAAGGGTGCTCGATCAATTCGATATCAATCACGATTTGATTTGCCGCTGGGGATCTTGCGATATATGACGAGGGTTGACATGGAAAAAGAAATCCGACTCCAGGCCGGTTCTGATGAGAGAAGTAAAGTTGAATTGATTGCCTGGTTGACCTGTAATGGGATAGTCGTATTGCTCCAGGGCGGTGAAGAACCGCATGTGGGTGCAGTCGTCTTAACTGTTCCACGTCCAAGCTTGACCGGGGAAGAGAAAACAAGTTGCAATTCTTGGGTGGCCCCGGTTTCAGGTCATAAAGATGACGAAATAGCCAAACCTGCTGCAGAGATGATTGCTTCCGCGACCGGTAAAGTTACAGTAGTTGTAGCCGGGATACACATTCATGCCGCAAAAACAGAAGAGATATCCCAGATTATAACCAACTGTAAGCAGCTGGTGCAGAAATTTATTGAAACAATCATGATCTCCTAAAGAACAAGCAGGCCAATGAAAGCAGCCGGAGACAACAGATGTCAGCGAAGATTTTATAGGCTACCTAAGATGAGGTAGCCTTTTTTATCTCCTGTTTTTCTCGATTTCTACTTGAGAAGTAGTCTATGACGACGGCGGCCAGCCTGGTGATCAGGAAGGCCAGACTGAAACGGATCAATATGATCAGCAGAGGGTTTGCGCCAAAAGCGGAGAAGATCAGCGTATCTTCAACCAGAGAGTGGCCGATGCTTAGAAAAATGCCGATCAACAGCAGGTCTCTTTTTCCCAGGTAACCTTCCCGGGCATAATCGACAATCAGCGCCGATCCGTAGACTATCCCAAAGCAGACGCCGACAAGCAGCGGAAAGGCTGCTTCCAGGGGGAGGGTTAAAAAGTCCAGCACTCCTTTAATTTTCTTTGAAAGCGATGCGAGAAGGTTGTAGTGGCGGGCAATTTCCGCCGCCACCATGATCGGGATAAGAAACAGGGCTATGCGCAGGATGGTCCCGGCCCCGCCGATCAGGCCATCTTTGAGTATTGTGAGCATGCTTTCCATCCTATTTATCCTCCTATTGCTGTATACAGTAGATTGAGCAGAAAACCGGCAAAGAAAGCGGTGATCAGCCGCAGCAAAATCGACTGGTAGACTTTCAGTCCGGTGCTGCGGCAGATCGCCGATTCTATGGGCAGTTCATGGCAGATGCAGAGCATCAGCGCAAGGACGGTGATCTGCCGGGAACCAAGCGACATGTTGCTGATTATGCCTATGGAGGCGTAGAAATTGGTCCAAAAACCGAGCATCAGCGGCAGCACCGTTTCTCCAGGCAGTCCGAACCAGGAAGTAACCGGACTGAAGAAAGCGGCCGCCGGTTCAAAAAGGGCAAAAAGTTCAAGAAAATGTACCACACAGATTATAGGGATAAT
>CAZPET010000070.1:0-7881 GCA_964585625.1 uncultured Syntrophomonadaceae bacterium | reverse complement strand
GGTTAATTACTTTCGGCTAACCGCTGCTGTGTGCAGTTTACATGCTACCCTTTAGGGTAGGTTTCGAGACTTGCATGAAAAATTAATTAACAATAAAGCGAGAGGGTTCCAGGTGAGAAGTGTTGAAATCAAACAGGCGTGAAAAACTTCTAATGAGATGGCAGCTGTGAAAAAAATAGCAATTGATCGAAACAACTTCATTTGCCGAGGCCTGGCCCTGGCGGCTTTTTTTGGCTGGCTGCTGTCATTCCCCATGTTTGGAAAATTATTGATGGAGACAGCAGGTGAAAGAGCCCTTTTACTGGGCCTACTATTTGTGATCAGCCATGGCCTGGGATTTCTGATATCGGCCCTGCTTTCTGCAAAGAGAACTGCATCCCGCATCCCGGCCAGAATTGCAGGCACAATCTGCGCGGCGCTGACTGTGACTTACGCTTTTATCCATGGAGAACCCATGGCCGACATTTTTATAATGGCCTTATTGGGATTATCCGCCGCCTATATTGTGTCGGTCTGGACTGTGCAGTTTTCTTTAAATGACAGGCCTATCGAGACGCTGGCCGTGGCCATGGCCAGCGCAAATATCGTCACCGCATTAGTCAATATGCCCGTTCAGATTCCGGAGAAACTGCCATTTTTCCTGCTCGCGGCAATTGCCCTGGCCGGCGTTTTTACGTTTGGGAGCACCGACATCGAAGAGACAGGCAAAAGGGCGGGACCGAGAGAGCCTGGAATGAAAAAGACGGTATCCACAATGATCATACCCCTGGCGGCTTATACAGTGGCCATATATCTAATTGGCGGAATCTGGTATAATACGTTCTCCCTCCAGCTTGCCGCTTCACCGTTGTGGGAAAGTTCGATCGGTTTCCTGCTTTACAGCGGAGGGATCATTGTGTGGGCGTTGCCGGCAAAACGCGGCCAGCCCGGCAACCTGGCGCCTTATAGTTTAAGCCTCCTCGGGGTGGGATTGGTCATTGCCTTAACCCGTTCAGACAACTCCTTCTTGGTGTGGGTCCACCATGCGGCGCCTAACCTCGGTTTCGCCGCGGCGGATCTTTTTTTCTGGTATGCCTTGTGGACCGTGGCCCGGTATTATCCCGGACGCCGCGTCTTCGGCTTCGGTCTGGGAGCGTCCTTGCTGCTGATCGGTTTATCCACCGCTATTTCCGCTGCCGGATGGGCATATGGATTTCCTGTATTAGTTTTCATAACCGCTCTAACCTTGCTTTTCCTGATCGTACCGATGATCTCACGGAACCCTTTCAGGATGATGAATCTGTCTGTTGCAGGTTCAGAGGGGGTAGCGGATACACCAGTTCCACCAGGCAACCTTACCCCTGCCGAAAGCAAGATCTATCTTCTTTTGATGCAGGGCGCAAGTGACTCTGAAATGGCAGAAGCATTATTTATCTCCAGACATACTGTAAAATTTCACGTCCGTAATATTTTGCGGAAGCTGGAAGTCAAGAACCGCAAGGAGCTGTTTTTGCGTTCCACCGCAAAACAGCATGCGCCGGGAATAATGAAGTAGCGCTCATCACAGCTATCCGTCCCTGGTATTACTTCCATGCCATCTCGGGATAAAATTTTTCCTTTGGAAAAAAATAAAGTTAAATTGGCATGCAAAAGGGGTCTTGAAAATGAAGCGCTACGGTTATCTTCTCTGGGGTATTCTGGCCGGTTTGATCGGAGCCCTGGCGGGCTCGCTGATCCTGTGGGGCGCATGGCAGCTGCCCTCCCTGGGCCTTCTTCTGACCAGGGTCAGCCTACTTTACGGTTTTGCCGCGCTGCTGATCCTCGGCGCGCTGGGCGGCCTGCTCTATGCCGCGGTGATCCGGCAGCGCCGGTTGAGGCTCCATACCGCTGTTCTGGCGGGAGCGATCCTCGGCCTGCTGCTCTGGATTGCCGGCCCGCTCCTGCTGGTTCCGGTGATCCTCGGTTTTCCCCCTCTTGCCGCCGGTCCCCTCGATAACTGGATGCCCCTGGTGGCCTTCACATTTTACGGAGTGATCACCGCCCTGCTCTACAGCCGCCTCAGCGCGGCGCAGTCCCCGGCCCGGGTCTATTATGCCGCCGGGCTGCTGTTGATCGCCGGGCTGCTCACCCCCTTTTTGCTCAGAGCGGCGGTGAGCACCGATCCCCGCTCCCTGGAGCTCCCGCCGGGATACCGGGCCGAGGTGGTGGCGAAGGGCTTTACCTATCCCACCTCCATCGTCGTGGATCGCTCCGGGGAGATCTATGTTGCCGAATCGGGTTACGCCTACGGGCCGAAAGAGACCGACGCCCGGGTGCTGCGGGTCTCGCCCGCCGGGACGATCCACGAGGTGGCCGGCGGCTTTAACGGCCCGCTGAACGGGCTGGCCCTGCGGGATGGAAAGCTCTATCTATCTCACCGCGGCAAGATCACCGCCTTCGACCTCGAAAGCGAGGTCCGGGAAGACCTGGTCACCGGGCTCCCTTCGCTGGGGGACCACCAGAACAACGATCTCATCTTCGGCTCCGACGGGGCGCTCTATTTCGGACAGGGCACCGCCACCAATGCCGGCGTGGTCGGCTCCGATAACTTTGTTTACGCCTGGGCGGATCGCTACCCCAAATTTCACGATTTCCCCTCCCGCAATTTTACCCTTACCGGAGAGAACTACGAGGCCCTCGACCTGAGCACGCCCGAGCCCTCGGACAAAAAGAGCACCGGCGCCTTCGCCCCCTATGGCGTGAACCGCCAAAAGGGGGAGGTCGTTCAGGCCACCATACCGGCCAGCGGGGTGATCCACCGCCTTGACCTGGAGAGCAAAAAACTGAGCATCCATGCCGACGGCCTGCGCAATCCTTACGGCCTGACCATGGATCCGGCTGGAGCGCTCTATGCCACCAACCTCGGCTACGATGACCGCGGCTCCAGGGCGGTAAAAAACTCGCCCGACTGGGTGGTCAAACTAAAAAAAGGAGCCTGGTACGGCTGGCCCGATTACGCCGGGCAGCTTCCCCTGACCGAACCGCTGTTCAACTCCGAGAGGGGGATCAACCGCCGCCCCCTGATCGTCAACCCGCCGCCGGTCGAACCTCCCCTGGCCACGCTGCCGCCGCACTATTCACCTATGAAGCTGGCCTGGGCTCCGGCACAATTTCCGGCCAAAGGCCTTTTCGTGGCGGTTTTCGGCGACGCCCAGCCCCTCACCGAAAACCTGAAGGAGCTCGTTCCCACCGGGGTGGTCAATGTCGATCCCGAGACCGGCAAGTACAGCTGGTTTGTCAAGAACAAAGATCAACCGCGGGCCGGGCGCAGCGGCGGCGGATTCAAGAGATTGATCGATGTCAAGTTCGGCCCCGACGGGAAGACGCTCTACCTGCTTGATTTCGGGGTGATCGAGTTTACCGGCATGGCGCCCAATGCCATTCCCAGCAGCGGCGTTCTCTGGAAAATCAGCCCCACCCGTTAGACCCGTTATATTTGCGTTCGCTGGAAGAACAGACGCTTTTGAACGCGTGCGCCGTGTCTCCTTATAGAAAAAGAAGGAATTTTCGGTTTGGGAAGAGAAATATGTTATAAGTATGATCAACCGGAGTATTACCTGACAGGACAGGCCAAACCATCCTAATAGCATGATACATCCACATAATTAACCACCAGAAAATTGATGAAAAGGGGTATATCTTAGATGAGCAAATATGAGTATCAGCGGCGGCTTTTTCACCGCTACGGAGGGAATCCGATTCTCTCACCGGAGCGCTGGCCCTACCCGGCCAATTCAGCGTTCAACCCGGGGGCGGTGCGGCATAACGGCGAGACCTGGCTGCTGGTGCGGGTCGAAGATATGCGCGGTTTTTCGCATCTTACTTTCGCCCGCAGCAAAGACGGCATCACCAGCTGGCAGATCGATGACCGGCCCACGCTGATGCCCGATTCGGTCTACAACGAAGAGCAGTGGGGGATCGAGGACCCCCGCATAGTATGGCTGCCCGAGCGTGAGGAGTTCGCCGTGACCTATGTTTCTTTTTCGAAGGACGGGCCCATGGTCTCGCTGGCCCTCTCCAGGGATCTGCGCCACTTTGTCCGCAAAGGGGCCATGCTGCCTCCTGAAGACAAGGATGCCTCCCTCTTTCCCCGCCTGATCAAGGACCGTTATGTCCTCATCCACCGTCCAATTATCCGGGGAGAGGCCCATATCTGGATCGCCTTTTCACCGGACCTGAAATACTGGGGCGATCATAAAATTCTTATCCCCGTGCGCCCCGGCCGGTGGGATAGCACCCGGGTCGGACTGGGGCCTCCCCCGATCGAGACCCCGGAAGGCTGGCTGATCATCTACCACGGGGTGCGGATGACTGTTTCCGGCGCCCTCTACCGGGTCGGCCTGGCCCTGCTCGATCTGGAAGAACCGTGGAAAATTATCCGGCGCAGCGACGAATGGGTCTTCGGCCCCCGCGAGCCTTACGAGCGGGTCGGCGATGTGCCCGGAGTAACCTTCCCCACGGGGACGGTATTGAACGAAGCTACCGGCGAGCTGCTGATCTACTACGGCGCCGCCGATTCAACTGTCTGCCTGGCCACGGCCCATCTTGACGAGGTGCTGGACTATCTCCTGCACGGTACCGCTTCGGAAAAAGGGAGCTGTCCGCATCCGGAATGAAAATAGCGATGTTATCCCCGATTGCCTGGCGCACCCCGCCCCGCCATTACGGCCCCTGGGAGCAGGTGGTGAGCTGGCTGACCGAAGGTCTCGTCCGGGAAGGGGTGGAGGTAACCCTCTATGCTACCGCGGATTCGCAGACCGGGGCTTGCCTCCGCGCCGTGGCCCCGCGCCCCTATGCCGAGGACGGTTCGCTCGATCCGAAGGTGTGGGAATGCCTGCATATCGCGGCTCTCTTTGAAGAGGCGGAGCGCTACGACCTGATCCATAACCACTTTGACTTCCTGCCGCTGACCTATGCGGGCCTGGTGCGCATGCCGGTGGTAACCACGATCCACGGTTTTTCATCGCCCAAGATTCTGCCTGTCTACCGGAAGTATAACCGGCGGGTGCACTACGTTTCGATCAGCGACGCTGACCGCGATCCCGGACTCGATTACTGCGCCACCGTTTATCACGGGATCCCGGTGGAGCAGTTTTCCTTCTCCCCCGGCCCGGGGCGCTACCTGCTCTTCTTCGGGCGGATTCACCACGACAAGGGCGTTGCCGAAGCAATCGATCTGGCACGCCGGGCCGGCCTGCCGCTGATCATCGCCGGGATTATCCAGGACCGCGATTATTTTGAGCGCTACGTGGCGCCGTACCTGGATAATGATAAAATCAAGTATATCGGCTCCGTGGGCCCCGCAGATAAAGGAGCCCTTCTCGGAGGCGCCATGGCCCTGCTGCACCTGATCAACTTTGACGAGCCCTTCGGGTTGAGCGTCGTCGAGGCGATGGCCTGCGGCACTCCGGTGATCGCCTGCAACCGCGGCTCGATGCCGGAGCTGATCCGCGACGGGGAGACCGGTTTCCTGGTGAAGAACCCTGTAGAGGCCCGCGCCTGCCTGCCCCGGCTCAAGGAGCTGTCGCGGCGGCGCTGCCGCGACCTCGTTGAGGCCAACTTCACCGTCGAGGTGATGGTGAGGCGCTATCTCGAGGTCTACCGGGAGATCATTGAAAAATATAATTAGGGAAAGGTTAAGTATAGAAAAAGAGGAAATATAATAGAGAGGTGTTAAAATGTTTATCGGCAGTCTATTCAAGCCATTGAAGGTGGCCTTTATCTCCACCTACCCGCCGCGCCGCTGCGGCATCGCCACCTATACGGCGGATCTGACAGGGAACTTCCGGCAGCTTTACAGCGAAGGCAACCATAATGATGATCCGCATATTTTTGAAGTGATCGCCCTGAACAACAGGCCGCAGGGTTACCAGTACGGCCGCGAGGTCAGTTTCCATATCCGCGATCAGCACCGCGGCGACTACCAGAGGGCCGCCGACTTCATCAACGTGTCGCCAATTGACGTTGTCTGCCTGCAGCATGAATTCGGCATCTTCGGCGGGGAGGACGGCAGCTACATCATCCACCTGCTCCGCTCGCTGAAAAAACCGGTGGTGACGACCTTTCACACCATCCTCGCCGAACCCCTGCCCGGGCAGCAGAAGACCCTGAGCCGCATCTGCGAGCTCTCCACCCTGGTGGTGGTGCAGGCGCAGATGGCGGTGAAGCTGCTGGAGGATGTTTACGGCATTCCCCCCTCCAAGATCGTGATGATCCCGCACGGGGCTCCCGATGTCCCTTTCCTGGATTCTTCGTTCTACAAGGACAGATTCCAGGCGGAAGGGCGGATCATGCTCCTGACCTTCGGCCTGCTCGGGCCGAACAAGGGGATCGAATATGCCATCGCCGCGATGGAGAAGGTGGCCGCCAAATTTCCCGAGGTGCTTTACATCGTTCTCGGGGCGACCCACCCCGAGGTGAAGCGCCGCTACGGCGAAAAATACCGCCACCACCTGGAGCAGCTGGTCCGGGAAAAGGGGCTCCAGGAGCAGATCACCTTCTACAACCAGTATGTCAGCCTGGAGCGGTTGATCGAGTTTCTCGTGGCTACCGATATCTATCTCACCCCGTACGTGAACAAAGATCAGATCACCTCGGGCACCCTGGCCTACGCCCTCGCCTGCGGCAAGGTGATCGTCTCCACCCCCTACTGGTATGCCCAGGAGCTGCTGGCCGACGGGCGCGGCTGCCTGGTGCCCTTCCGCGACAGCGAGGCCATGGCCGACAGCCTGCTCAATCTGCTTCAGGACGGGGAGCTGCGCACCCGCATGCGCAAGCTTTCTTACCAGTACGGGCGGAAGATGATCTGGCGCGAGGTGGCCCGCCGCTACGCGGCTGCTTTTGAAAAATCACTTTTAGAATACAGCAGCCCGGCCAAAAAATCGGTCCAGAGCCTGGCTGTAACCGAGAGCGCCGTTCTTCCCGAGATCAGGCTGGATCATCTTCATACATTGACCGACGACACCGGTCTCTTTCAACATGCCCTTTACACGGTGCCCGACCGGACGCACGGTTACTGCACCGATGACAATGCCCGGGCGATGCTCGTCACGGTGATGAACTGGCGCCTGTTCAAAGATGACAGCATCCTGCCGCTCTTCCGAACCTACCTCAGTTTCCTGCTTTATGCGTATAACCAGGACGAGGGGCGGATGCGCAACTTTCTGTCGTACCAGCGCCAGTGGAAGGAAGATACCGGTTCCGAGGACAGCCACGGGCGCAGCATCTGGGCTCTCGGTTATACCATCGCTCATCCTCCCGATGATTCCCTCCTGGGCCTGGTGACGCGCCTTTTCAAGCAGTGCCTCCTGCCGCTGCCGTCATTTACCTCGCCCCGCGCCTGGGCTTTTGCGATCATCGGGGTGATTCATTATCTGAAGCGCTTCGGCGGGGATCCCGAGGCGCGCAAGCTGCTGGAGAAGCTGAGCGGACGGCTCTTCCGCCAGTTTTCCGAATATGCCACCGAAGAGTGGTTCTGGCTTGAGGAGATCGTTGCCTATGACAATGCCCGGATCCCGCAGGCCCTGATCGCCGCGGGGAGCTACCTGCAGGATGAACGGATCCTGCAAACCGGGCTCTGCGCCCTGAACTGGCTGATCTCGATCCAGACCGATCCCGGCGGGGGGCAGCTCTCCCTGGTCGGCAACGACGGGTGGTGCCGCCGCGGCGGCCGGAAAGCCCGCTTTGACCAGCAGCCTCTCGATGCGGCGGCGCTGGTCGATGCCTGTGCCCAAGCCTACCTGGCCACCGGGGAGCCCCGCTGGCAGATTGCCATGGACTGGTCGTTCAACTGGTTCTTCGGTAACAATGATATTCACCAGCCCCTCTATGATTTTAGCAGCGGCGGCTGCTGCGACGGGCTCA
>CAZPET010000069.1:0-8063 GCA_964585625.1 uncultured Syntrophomonadaceae bacterium | reverse complement strand
TGCAAACTTCAACGCGCTGATCCGCGTTTACCTCGATGCCGCAGATCTGGTCGGACTGAAGAGAGAGACCCTGCGCCTTTACCGCCTGGAGAACGGAAGCTGGGTGCAGCTGCCTCAGTCAGGCATCAGCTCCGACTCGCAGGGCGATTATGTCTGGGCCGAGGTGGACAGCTTCAGCGACTTCGGCATCTTCGGCGATGCCGCCCCCGCCGGGGATGATGAGAAACCGGTGCAACCCGGCGATGATGAGAAAAAACCGCTTCCCAAAACCTGGGGACTGGTGGGCTACAGCCTCTTTGCCGGGCTGCTGATCACCGCCGCTGGCATCCTGTTGCGCCGCCTCCGCTTTGCCCGCAGGTAAGCTGAGCCGGGCAAGGCAAGTAAAGTAGCCATAAACCATCCGGGCGCCCCTACTGGCGGGCGCCCGGTTTTATCCACAGGAGGCGAAACGATGAAAAATAAGCATTTACTTACGGCCGCAGTACTGCTTTGCCTCGGCATTGTTCTGGCCGGCTGCGCCATCGGCGATAGGCCGGGCGCCGCAGGGAAAACGGTCGAGATTGCCGATTCCAATCTGGAGGAAGCCCTTCGCGAGGCGCTGGAGAAGCCTGAAGGAGACCTAACGGTGGAAGAGCTGGCCGGACTGGAGGAGCTTAACGCCGCGGGCCGGGAGATCGCCGGCCTGGGCGGCCTGGAGCATGCCGTCAACCTTCGTTCATTGAACCTTTACCGCAATAGGATCGGCGACCTGTCACCGCTCGGCGGCCTGGTCGAGCTGGAAACCCTGCTGTTACCCGACAATGATATCGCCGACATTTCGCCGCTGAGCGGGCTGCTCAACCTGCGGGAGCTTAACCTGGCGGAAAACCGCATCCATGACCTTATGGCGGTGCAGTGGGGAAACCTGGCCTCCCTGGATAGTCTGGATCTTCGCTATAACTACCTGCGCTTGAGCGATCCTGATACGGCCGCGATCCTGAAAGAACTCCGGCAGGCAGGGGTTAACCTCCAGGTCGAGCCCACCTACTGATCGCGGCGGACCGGCCGCCCGGCCCCGGTAAACCATTGCGATTCCCGGTTCTTTCAAAATAATAGCCGCATGCCCAGGTAGCATTTGGTAACCGGGATACCTGAAAAAAGCGCCTTTGCTAAAAAGGCGCTTTCCTGATCAAAGGGACCGAAGCTTGTTCCTGGTTCCTCACGGGAACCGGTGATGCTATCACCCAGAAAAATTGAAGTCTTCCCGTCCGATCGGATATTCCCAGATAAAATGTCCGTCGGAGTAAGTCTCGCCGTTTACCGTCACCAGGACCGATTTAACCGTGGGGAACTCGGTGGAGGTATAAACCAGCGATTGGATCAAGATAGAACCTCCCAGGGAGCCGCCCGGGCTGTCGGTGATCAGCTCCGAAGAAAAATCAATCAGGGCTACCCCGTTTTCAATCTTCAGATCGAGGATCTTCACTGTAGCCGGCAGGGTTTTTACCAGGTTGCCCTCTCCGGGTAAAGGCCCCCGGATCAGCTCCTGCAGGGCCAGGCGCAGCACCGTGGTGGTATGGGGGAATTCGCGCACCACCGGGCTGAGATAGCCTGTTTCGCAGGGGCTGTCATCTTCGATGGCCTTCTTGTCGCCGAAATAAAGAGTGATCTTAACCTTGCGTTCCTCTTCTTTACCGTCTTCACTCCCTGGAGGGGTTTCGCCGGGAGTTGTTTCATCGTTGGGTGCCGTGTCGCTACCATCACTATCAGGCTCCCCGGAATTGTTGCCGGTTTCATCAGGATCCGGTGCGGCATCTTTCTGGAACATAGCGCATCCGCCGGCCAGGACCGAAAGAAAAACTACTACCAGGATAATACTCAGCAAGGCGGCCTTCTTTTTCACTGATAAAGCCCTCCCCTAACATCATTGGATTATTTACTCCTGACGCTTATATTATAGATCAAATTTATCTTGAAAAGTTATTATTTTTCTCCGGAAACTGGTTAACTTTTCGATACTTCCTATTTTCTTTGAGCGGCGCTTAGGAAGTCTCAATTATGAGAAATTGCGCATGGTTGTATCATGTATGAGACAATCTCCTGGTTATGAAGACAATCATCCGGGTAATTTCTCTACGGATCAGCCAATGTCTCACTATTGAGAACCGCCGGGGTTTAACTGGAGTCGAGGGGACGGTGACTTTGACTCAACAACTGTCGTAAGCCTTTGGTTTGCATTTTCGAACCTATATAAAAAGAATGAGCCAAAGGCAACGTCCCCTTGACTCTTTAGAAAAGGCGGTCTTTCCCAGGCCCCCCCTTTAAAAAAGGGGGGGCCTGGGGGGATTTTACACTTTAATCAACCTTCAATAGCCGTCTTATACATCGGGTTTTGCTCAACTTTTATCCACTGGTCTGTCTGCTCCAGCTGGCCCGCCAGGCGGTAGAGAATATCTTCACGGCCTTTGGACGCGATAAACTGGACGCCCACGGGCAGCCCGCCGGAGGTCATATGGAGCGGCACGGACATGGCCGGCTGCCCGGTCAAGTTGGCCAGCTGCGTAAAAGGGGTCCGCTTTAAACTTCTCTTGATCAGGTCGTCAACAAAACCGCTCTTTTTTAAGGTGCCGATCAGATTCAGGCGGGAGACCCATCTCATCAGAGCAATTTCATTTTTCGACATATCCTGTTCGCCGATTCTGGATGGGGGATCGGCGGTAGTCGGGGTCATATAAAGATCGTAATCCTCGAAGAAGGCCTCCATTTTGAAAGCAGCGCTATCCCATTCACGAATGCCCAGGACCCATTCTTTACTTGAAGTCACTTTCCCGAGCAGCCCCAGCATCCAGGTGGCCGGTTCCACGTCATCTAACCGGGCCTTTCTACCGAGAACCTCTTCCAGCGAGGCTATGGCGGCGGCCACCTCCCCAAAATAGAGGGTCATGTAGCTTTGAGCAATTTTGTTTCCGTCAACCGGGACTTTTGTTTCCTCGACAAAATGGCCCAGTGATTCCAGGTGCCGCGCCGCTCCGATCACCGCTTCCCGGCATTCCGGATGGACCTCCGTGCCAATGGGCGAGCTTGTGGAAAAAGCGATCTTCAATTTTTTAACCGGCCCCTGGGAGGCGCATTCCAGGTAATCATGGTCAAACGGGGGGGGCGCAAAAGCGGCCCCCGCTTCATACCCCTTGACCAGATCCAGCATGAAGGCGCTGTCTCTTACGGAGCGTGTCAGAACGTGGTCAACCGAGGCCCCCTGCCAGTGCCGCCCGAAAAGGGGCCCCGCCGGTGTGCGGCCGCGGCTCGGCTTTAACCCGAACAGTCCGCAATAAGCGGCCGGTATGCGAATCGAGCCCCCGCCGTCGTTGGCCCCGGCAACGGGAACAATCCCGGAGGCGACTGCGGCAGCCGATCCGCCGCTGGAGCCGCCGGGCGTATAATCCGTATTCCAGGGATTCCGGGTGGGGCCGTAATATTGGGGCTCGGTGATCCCCATTAATGCGAATTCGGGGACGTTGGTTATCCCCAGGAAAATAACCCCGGTAGCCCGCACTCTCTTTACAAATGATGCATCTTCTTCTGACCGGTAGCTCCGGAGCGCTTTTGCTCCGGAGGTGATCGGCTCGCCCTTGATCTCCTGGCCGATATCCTTTAACAGGATCGGGACACCTGCAAAAGGCTCCCGGCCGGTGATTTCTTCGGCCGCCAGCCTTGCTTTTTCGTACATTTTATGGATCACCGCATTTATTTTCGGATTAAGCCGCTCCAAACTGGCGATGGCGGCCTCAATAATTTCACCGGCGGTCACCTCTTTTTTTTGGACAAGTTCGGCCAGGCCGGTAGCGTCATAATCCCGGTAAGGAAAGAAAGTCATTTTCTTTCACCTCTCATATCAATTTGCCTGCAGAAAAGATTGTTAAAACCAGCTTACCGGACCATTGAACAAATTCAAATATAGAACTACATACTTTTATTCCTCTAAATTTCATATATTCCTGCCAATATTCAAAACTATCGTTTTAGATTATATAAAACAGGAATACGGCTTGACCCTGTTTGTCTGGCAGCTTTATACTGGTATTGATTTCAAAGTTTGGATGAGCGCAGCATAAACACCAATATATTTGGCAAATGAGGGGGAAGTTTATTATGGCAAATCTGGCCCTGGGTATAGATACGGGCGGCACCCTGACCGATGGTGTTCTTTTTGATCTGGAACGGAAGGAGATTCTGGCTAAAAGCAAGGTATTGACGACCAGGCACGATCTAACCCTGGCCATAGATTCATGCCTCGATAATATACTCGGAGGGACAGGGGGACAGGTCCCCCGTCCCAGCGATAATATAACCGGACAAACGAAACAGGTTGATCCGGCCCGGATAAAGATGGTCTCTCTCTCCACCACGCTGGCCACAAATGCAATCGTGGAAGGACGGGGGGCTGAAGTGGGGCTGATCATGATCGGTTTTGATGAACCCGCGCCAAAGCTGCCCACTTCTCATTTTGTCTCCATTAAGGGCGGCTGTGACCTGAAAGGAGAGTATAGAGAAGAAGTAGATCTTGCGGAGGCAGCGTCGGCTGTAGCTGAAATGAAAGAGAAGGTCGATGCTTTCGCCGTTTCCGGCTATCTCAGTGTGAGAAACCCGGCCCAGGAGCTGGCCGTGGCCGGCCTGATCCGGGAGCTGACCGGCTGCCCGGTTGTATGTGCTCATCAGCTCAGCTCTGAATTGGGCTTTATCGAGCGCACGGTAACCGCCGTGTTGAATGCCCGGTTGATACCTTTGATTACCGGCCTGATCACCGCCGTGAAGAAGAGCATGGACAGGAGAGGGATTCATGCCCCCCTGATGGTGGTAAAGGGCGACGGGAGCCTGATCAGCGAGCAGAAAGCCAGGCAGCGGCCGATCGAAACGATTCTCTCCGGGCCGGCCGCGAGTATTATCGGAGCGATCACCCTGACGGGGGTAAAAGATGCCGTGGTCATCGATATGGGCGGCACGACGACTGATCTCGCCGTGCTGCGGAACGGCCGCCCTGCGATCAACAGCTCCGGAGCACGGGTCGGCGGATGGTTGACCCGGGTTCGGGCCGCCGATATAACCACCGCCGGATTGGGCGGTGACAGCCTGGTTCACGTGGATCGCAAGGGGAAGCTCTCGATCGGTCCGCAGCGGGTATACCCTTTATCCGGGATTGCCGCACAGCACCCTCACCTGCTCCGTGAGCTGGCAGAAATCAAGGAATATGAGTATGCTCTTTTTGAAACCCTGCCTACCATGGCGCTGATCTATCTCAAAGATCCCCTAAATATGAAAATGACTGCCGCAGAAGAGCAGATTTTAAGCCTGGTTAAAAACAGCCCCCATACTCTCTACCATATCGGCAAACAGATGAACCGGGATTTCGACCTGCTGCCCTGGCAGGGGCTGGCCAGGATTGGCGCCGTGCTCCCGGCTTCGGTGACACCGACAGATATTCTCCATCTTACCGGCGCATATGGGCCGTGGGACCGGGAGGCGGCCCGGCTGGGCGTGAAAATTTTGGCTCAAAGATTCAATTCCGGGACTGCTCCCTTTATCGATGCAGTTCTGGAGAAGATCTACTTCAAGATAGCCGCTCTGATCACCGGGCGGTTGATTTCCGGGCGGAAAGGCTGTAAATCAAGCCGCTTTTTTCTTGAGGAGATTCTCAGGCGCGATAAGGCCGGCCAGCCGGTTGAATTTTCGGCCCGGCTTAATCTGCCCCTGGTTGCGGTGGGCGCCCCGGTCAGCGCCTACTTTCCGGAAGTTGCGAAAAGGCTGAACGCGGAGCTATTTATCCCCTCCTCGGCCGGGGTGGCCAACGCAGTGGGGACGGTGAGCGGGCAGACCGTGGAACGGGTATTGATCCTGATCAAACCGGATGGGAAAGAGGGTTTTATCATCCACGCCCCCTGGGGCCGGGAAACCAGTTCGAACTTTGAGGATGCTGTAATTGACGCGATACAGAAGGGGAAAGAATATACAGGTGAACAGGCTGCGGCGTCGGGAGCCTCGGATATAGAAGTGTTTGTTAATCGGGAGGACCGCTTCGGCAATTTCAGGCGGTTTAACGATAACGATGAAGAAACCGGCTTTGAGCATAAACTTTTTATTGAAAGTGTCATTGAAATCTCGGCGGTGGGCCGGCCGTGGAGCTGAGACCGGGGGGCTTGAAGGGTTCGCTGTCAATGAAAAAAATGTATTTTTCAAGGGAGTTTGTCCCCGGTGCCTCTCCGGCTGAGGAGGACGATGCGGGACAGCGCGTTAAACATTAACATAGGAGGTGGCAATCATGAGCTGTGAAGAAGGACAGATTCGTGCAAGGGTGGGCCGGGAGGCCCCGGATTTCGAAACAAGCGCTTTTGTGGACGGCGGCTTCAAAAAAATCAAGCTCTCCAATTACCGGAAAAAATGGGTGGTGCTCTGCTTCTACCCGGGCGACTTTACCTTTGTCTGACCAACCGAATTGGCGTCAGTTGCCGCCAGGTACGATGAACTGAAGGAATTGGGCGCGGAGGTCCTCTCCTGCAGCGTGGACAGCGAGTATTCGCACAAGATCTGGCAGGAGGAGGAGCTTTCCAAGATGGTCCCCGGCGGGGTGCCCTACCCGATGCTCTCCGACAAGGGAGGGCGGATAGGCCGGCTTTACGGCGTTTACGACGAGGAGGGCGGCGTAAATATTCGCGGCAGGTTTTTGATCGATCCGGACGGGATCATCCAGGCCATGGAGGTGCTGACCCCGCCAGTGGGCCGCAACTTCGCGGAACTGGTCCGCCAGCTGAAAGCTTTCCAGCATGTCAGGAATACTGGCGAACCCACCCCGGCCGGCTGGCAGCCCGGCAAGAAAACGCTTAAACCCAGGGCCGCGCTTGTGGGGAAAGTATGGCAAGTGTGGAAAGTAGGCGACGAGTAAGCCAATCCGGATCTGCAGGGCAGGAAGCGAGGTTGATCGACTTCCTGTCCTTTTATATTACTTTATCCTGAAAACAAGGCATTGAGGAACAGCGGATTCCGGCAACTGCTAACAACGGGAAGAGGCTGGTCCGGGCTTTATGCCCGGGAAGATGGAGATAATGCTTCGGGGAAACAGTATAAGCGCAGCAGTTCCTGTGAAGGTTTCTAAAGAAGCAGGGAATCAAGAAAACGCTTGAAGGGGCCCGTCAGATGAGGGTTTGGGATGTTCACTCCGGTTATCTTACACGCAGCAGCCTGCTGGGAGAGCATGCAGAAATACATGCCCTGTGCAGCGTGATCCGCGGCGGGAAAAAGGGTTACAGCTTACACCCTGAAACGTTACGCTGGATCGGGCGCCTGGACAGGCTGAAAAAGAGGCACGATCTCACCGTGAAGGAGATGGCGCTGCGGGGCTACCGGCATAACAGCCCCTTTGACCACGGTGTCGGGTGCGACCGTTCAGGCAGCCTGTGCTACGTGGATCACCCGGCCGAGCAGTTTGCCCTGCTTAGAAAAAAATACAGCAGAAACGCTCTCTCCGGAAGGATCCCCCTGCCGGTTTTCTGGAGCGACTTCTGGACGCACCACAGGTTTTCGCTCATGGCCCGCGGGCCTGCGCAGGAACGGGAAATTGAGGCGCTGACCGGAACAGGTGAAGACCGTTTAATCGGTGAAGAAAGGAGCCGTATCGAATCCGTGCTGGAGCTACTGGAAAAACCCCTTGATCGGGGTGCTTTATTGAATGTAGCCGATCATTTGTGGAGATACCTGGAAGAGGAGGCCTCCGCGGTCGAAAAAGAGCGCTGCCGCTGTTATTTATCTGGCGGGAGGTTACCCGACCTTTTTAAATACTTCTACGTGCTGGCTCGTAAATATAATCAAACACAGCTGCTGCACTCCACCGTGCTTGCGGACCCGGTTGATACAACCCGGAAAGATGGTAAACCGCATCTATCTTCGGATTAGCTGTTACAACTTAAATATAGCGGACAGAATTTGTCTGTACATATTAATGTGAATTATATGTTAAGCCTTAACACGATAGAGCTCACAGGGCCTCTTGTTGCAGCTTTAGATAACAGTTATAATGAGATTGCCGCCTCATGGGG
>CAZPET010000068.1:0-8091 GCA_964585625.1 uncultured Syntrophomonadaceae bacterium | reverse complement strand
GCTGAAAAGCAAACCCATGGGGACGATCTCGATCTCCCCGCTCAGCCCGCTCAACTTTCCCGCGGATATTGCCGAAGCGATTGTTGACTGTGCCGAACTGGGGCTGCCGCTGACCATGCTGCCCTGTCCCACCAGGGGCCTGACCGCCCCGCTGACCCTGATCGGCGGCCTGGTCCAGCAGAACGCAGAGCAGCTTGCTTTCCTGACCCTGGCCCGGCTGGTGAATCGAAGCTGCCCGCTGGTCTATACCTGCCGCCTCGCCGCGGCGAATATGAGGACCGGTTTTGTCGGCGGAAAAGATCCCGACTTGGGCCTATCGGGGGCATGCGTGGCGCAGATTGCCCGCTACTACGGCCTGCCGTCAGGAGTATACGGCATGGATACCGGCGCCTCCCTCCCCGATATCCAGTCGGGCTACGAGAGGGCGATCAACTGTCTTCCGCCGGTTCTGGCGCGGGCGACGATGGTCTCAGGGTTTGGACTCTTAAACGGCGGTCTTCTTGCAAGCGCCGAAGAGATGGTTATCGACAATGAAATTTACGGCATGCTCATGCACCGCCTCGGCGGAGACCTGATCGTGAACGAAGAGATCATCGGGGTCGAAGTTGTCAAGGCGGTCATGGACGGCGGTAATTTCCTGGCCCAGGAGCATACCCGCGATTTCATGCGCAAGGGCGAACTCTGGCAGGGGAAACTGGGCAACGCGCTGCCCTTCGAGGAATGGAAGGCCCAGGGCTGCGCCGATATCAGGGAGGAGGCCAGGGAAAAAGTTCGTGAACTCCTGGCGGCTCATCCCGGCGTTTACCTGGACGATAAACTCTGCCGCGAACTCGACCTGATCCTGGAAAAGGCAAAACAGGAACGATCCGCTTAAAAAAAATTGCGTAAGACAGGCTTTTCAATTAAAGTAACGCTTTCGTTTGAAGGGGGGTATATCAACCGCTGATTCAATGTGGTATAGCCGGGTATATGATAACGTGACCAACTGACAGATGGGGGAAACCAACAAGTAACCAAGGAGGATGATTAAGTTATGGCTAAACGTACCCGCTGGTTGATCGTGCCGGCTTTACTGATGGTATTGGTTCTTGTGACCGGCCTGGTTGGATGCAGCCCGGCTGAATCGGCCAAGCATATTTTAAGGGTCGGGTTTTTGAGGGAAATCGAAGGCCTGAACCCGATGACAATCTGGTCGTACCAGGCTTACGAGGTGATGAACCTCAACTACAACAAGCTGATCAGCTGGGATGAAAACATGGACGTCGTTCCCGACCTGGCTAAAGAGTGGGAGGCTACTGATGACGGCCTCGTCTGGACCTTCAAACTTCATGAAGGGGTCAAGTGGCACGACGGCGAGCCCTTCACCGCTGAAGACGTCAAATTCACCTTTGAATATATCCGTGATAATGAACTCGGCTACTTCATCGACTATGTGGCGGAGATGAAAGATATCCAGACCCCCGACGAAAATACCGTCGTGATCAGCTTTGACGAGCCGGTGGCCTGGATGCCGAATATCCTCGTCCCGATCCTGCCGAAGCATCTCTGGGAAAACGTTGACCCCGAAGAGGCCAACTCGGACTATGAAAACGCCGAACCGGTCGGGACCGGCCCGTTCCAGGTGGTCGAGCATGTCACCGGCGAATATACCAGGATGGCGGTAAACAAAGATTACTTCAAAGGCACTCCCAAGATTGATGAAGTGATCTTCCAGACCTTTGCCAATGCCGACCTGATGGTAGAAGCGCTCAAGCGCGGCGATATCGACGTGGTCACCTCCTGCCCCGGCGCACAGTTCAAGGCGCTTGAGGATGAGGCACCCGCCGATATTGTCCTGCACAGCGCGATGACCCCCTCTTTCAACGAACTTTCGATCAACGTCTGGGACGATCCCGCTTCCAACGGTAATCCGCTGCTGCTTGATCCTAAAGTCCGCGCAGCCATGGAATATGCCGTTGACCGGGATAAAATTATTGAAATGGCATACTTCGGATACGGCGAGACCGGTTCAACCCTGGTTCCTTCAATCTACGATTTCTGGCATCTGGAATTGGGTGAGGAAGAGTTTCGGAAATTTGACATTGAAAAGTCAAAGCAGATCCTTGAAGAGGCCGGATACAAAGCCGGATCTGACGGCATCAGGGTGAGCGCCGACGGCAGCCCTCTGTCCTTCACAGTATTGATCCGCGGTGAGTCGCCCGACGGCCAGAAAGCAGCCAAGTTGATGAAAGAGTGGTTCAAAGAGGCCGGCATCGATCTGAAGGTCGAGACAATTGATGAAGGAATGCTCACCGATAAAATTCTGGAAGGCGACTTCGATCTCTTCATGTGGGGTTGGTTTGTGGATATCGATCCCTCTTCTATCCTGAAGATCATGACCACGGATGAGATCATGTCCTGGAATGACTGCTTCTACTCCAATTCGAAATTCGACGAGATCTTCAAGAGGCAGCAGTTTACCCTGGATCCTGAAGAAAGGCAGGAACTCATCTTTGAACTGCAGCGGATGGTCTACGAGGATGCTCCCTATATCATTATTTCGTACGACCCCGAGCTCCAGGCTTACCGCACAGACCGCTTCAAGGGTTGGGTTCAGAACCCCGCCGGCGGGCCGGTGGTTTTCACGAACACGGTTGAAACGTACGAAAAATTGGAGCCGATCAATTAATCCCATAATCTAAACGCTTAAAAAGCGTCCTCTGGGCGGGGGCCTGGTCATTTCCAGACAGGCCCCTATGCCCAAAGGGACCGGGATGGAGGTGCAATCAACTTGAAAACGCGCGGATATGTTCTGCGCAAGTTGGGGCAAACGGCGTTGACAACCTTCGTCGTGCTGGCGTTTAACTTTTTCCTTTTCCGGATTATGCCCGGGGATCCGGTGCGGATCCTGATTCGCAACCCCAAGATATCGGCCGCGGCGCTGCAGCGGGTGACAGAGCAGTTCGGCCTCAATCAGAGCAAGTTTGTCCAATTCGGTTATTACCTGCGAGATCTGTGCATGGCCAACCTGGGTCACTCCTTTGTTTACCGCAAGCCGGTTCTCGATGTGATCATGGAGAAACTGCCGCCAACCCTGCTTCTCACGGGTACGGCGACTGTCCTCTCTATTGTCATCGGAATCGTTCTCGGAGTGATCTTTGCCTGGAAAAGAGGCAGCAAACTCGACGTGGCCGGGCTCTCTCTATCGCTGGTGCTCTATTCGATGCCTTCCTTCTGGGTCGGCATCCTCATGGTGATGCTCTTTGCAGTTTACTGGCGGATCTTTCCCATCTGCGGCATGAGCGTCCCGGGGACCTATTTTACAACCGTCTGGGGTCAGCTGGGCGATCTGTTGAAGCATATGTTTTTACCCACGGTCACCTTTGCGCTGATCCTGATCGGTGAATATGTCCTGATCATGCGCAACTCGCTGCTCGAAGTGATGGGCGAGGATTACATGCTCACTGCCAGGGCCAAGGGTGTCTCCAACAGGAACCTGCTGCGCCGGCATGCCCTGCCCAACGCCATGCTGCCCATGGTTACCCTGATCGCGATGAACCTGGGCTTTATTGTCGGCGGGGCGATCCAGATTGAGACCGTATTTTCGTGGCCGGGGTTGGGCCGGTTGATGTATACGGCGCTGATGGGGCGCGATTACCCCCTTCTGCAGGGGATCTTTCTCGTTGTGACCGTATGTGTAGTCGGCGCCAACTTGTGCGCAGATCTCCTCTACCGTTACCTTGACCCCCGGGTCAAATCCTAATCGAGGGGCTGGTTATGCTGCAGACGAAAAAAAGAAAAGATCGCTTCACGCTGCTGAGAAAAAACCTGGCTTCGTTCTGGGGGGTCTATCGCGAGAACACCATGGGAATTATCGGATTGGTCATCCTGATCTTCTTCGCGCTGATGGCGTTGATCGGACCTTACTTTGTGACCTATACCAGCGCCATCGAAGGGATTGAAAAGATCCTGCAGCCGCCGAGCGTCGAGCATTGGCTGGGCACCGACGACCTGGGCAAGGATGTCTTTGCCGGAATGGTGATCGGTTCCCGGATTTCACTGCTGGTCGGTCTGGCGGCAACAGTGATCTCCATGGTCATCGGCGCCCTTATCGGGATTGTCTCAGGTTATTACGGCAAAACCGTGGATACGCTCCTGATGCGCTTCACGGATATCTTTCTCGTGATTCCCTGGCTCCCCCTGATGCTGGTGATGGCCGCTCTTCTCGGCCCGAGCCTGGGGAACATCATCTTCGTGATCGGGATCACCGGTTGGGCGGGGACGGCCCGGATTATCCGCTCGCAAACGCTGAGCATCAAGGAGAGACCGTATGTGGAGAGAGCGCGGGCCATCGGCTCGGGCGATCTACACATCATGCTGCATCACATTCTGCCCAACGTCTTTCCGCTGATATTCGCCAACACTATCCTGGTGGCGGCGGTGGCGATTCTCTCTGAAACAACTCTCAGCTTCCTGGGGATGGGTGATCCCACCCGGTTGAGCTGGGGGATGATGCTTCATTTTGCCTTTGAAATGGGGGCTGTCTCATTCGGAGCCTGGTGGTGGTTGATTCCGCCGGGGGTCTGCGTGGTTCTGGTGGTGCTGGGATTCACTTTTATCGGGTATGCCCTCGACGAAGTGCTGAACCCGAAACTAAGGAGGCGTTAATCGTGGCTCTGCTTGAAGTCAACGACTTAACCACCTATTACAAACTTAAAGAAGGGCACGTAAGGGCCTGCGAGGGCGTTTCCCTGCGTGTGGAAAAAGGCGAAGCCTTGGGGTTGGTCGGGGAATCGGCTTCCGGCAAGACTACAGTGGCGCTCTCCCTGATCAAACTTTTACCCGAGAATGCCTCGATTGTCGGAGGCAGCATTAAACTTGACGGTAAGGAACTTGTTACGGCGACCGAAGAAGAGATGCAGAAAATTCGCTGGAACGAGATCTCAATTATATTCCAGGGCGCCATGAACGCCCTGAACCCGGTGCGCACCGTGGGTGACCAGATTGCCGAGGCTCTGAAAATTCACGAAAAGCTGACCGACAGGGAAGCCTGGGAGCGCACCAGGGCCCTCTTTGAAAAAGTGGAAATCGACCCGGACCGGGTCCGGGAATATCCTCATGAATTCAGCGGCGGGATGCGGCAGCGGGCCATGATCGCCATGGCCATCGCCTGCAATCCAAAGCTGGTCATCGGCGACGAGCCCACCACCGCGCTCGATGTGATGGTGCAGGCGCAGGTGCTGCAGCTGCTGCAGCAGCTGCGGGACGAAATCGAGATGGGCCTGATCCTGATCACCCACGACCTCTCGGTGGTCGGCGAAACCTGCGACAAGGTGGCGGTGATGTATGCGGGCCAGATCGCCGAGCTGGGGCCGACCGAAACAGTGTTTGCCAGGCCGGCTCATCCATACACGAGGGCGCTGATGGCCGCCTTCCCCGATATCGAGGGGGACCGCGCCCTGGCCTCCTCCATCCCCGGCAACCCGCCGAACCTGCTCCATCCGCCGCGGGGATGCCGCTTCCACGAGCGCTGCTCTGAAGTGCAACCGGTTTGCCGGGAGGAGCAGCCGCCGGCGATAAATATCAACGAGCAGCATTATGCTTCGTGTCATCTTCTGGACAGGCAGGTGAAATCATGGAGAGCTTAATCAGCGTAGATCAACTGGAGGTTCATTTTACCGTCAGGACCGGCTTGATGCAATCTATGTTCAGCAAAGAGACGCCGGTGGTCAAAGCCGTAGACGGTGTAAGCTTCGAGCTCGACAAAGGCGAAATCCTGTGCCTGGCCGGGGAATCAGGAAGCGGCAAGACAACAACCGGCAAGGCCATATTAAGGCTGGTTGAGCCGACCGGGGGAGAAGTATATTACGCCGGCGACGATGTCCGCGCGTATAATCGTTCAAAGCTGCGCTCTTTTCGTCAGGATGCCCAGATTATCTTTCAGGATCCATATGAATCGCTGAACCCGCGCCAGACAGTGTTCAATGCCGTCGCCGAGCCGCTCGAAGTGAACAATCTCTGTCACAGCCTCGAGGAAAAAGAAGAGCGGGTTGCGCAGGCGCTGGTCGATGCGGGTCTCCACAATCCACGGGAGCTTTTCCTGCGCTATCCCCACGAACTGAGCGGCGGGCAGCGCCAGAGAATGGCCATCGCCGGAGCGCTGGTGCTCGGTCCAAAATTTATCGTGGCCGATGAGCCTGTCTCCATGCTCGACCTGTCGATCAGGGCGGGTATTCTCAAGCTGATGGTCGACCTGCGCGATGAAAAAGGGATCAGCTATCTCTTCATCACGCACGATCTCTCCCTGGCCTGGCTGGTCTCGGACAGGATCGCGATCATGTATCTCGGGAAGATCGTCGAGCTGGGCAGCGCCGAAACGGTGATCAAAGAGCCGCTGCATCCTTACACCAAAGCCCTGGTGTCGGTGATTCCCACGCCGCGGCGCAAGGTGATCACGCAGCAATCTCTTTTAAAAGGAGAAACTCCCGACCCGGTAAATGTCCCTGCCGGATGCCGCTTTCACCCCCGCTGTCCCGCGGCCGAGCCGTGCTGCAGAGAAGTGGCGCCTCTCTACCGGGAAGTCCGGCCCGGCCATTTCGCCGCCTGCCACCTGCTCAACGGCTGAGGGGCCAAGTGGGACACCAGGGACGTACCTTTTTGTCCCACCTGGGGCCAGTGGGACGGCAGGTAAAACGCTCATTATTTGTAGGGCGGGGTTCCATCCCCGCCCGCATATCCTGCGGGAGGGCACATCGGATGTATTTGCAGGGGCGAGGCCTGCCCAGCCCAGCTCCCCCCTTTCCCAAAGGGGGGCTGGGGGGATTTCTGCAAAGGAGGGATTACTCTCATGCAGCAAAAACTGAACGTAATTGTCTTATCCATAGATCACTGGCTCAGCGGCCTGGTTTACTCTGCTGCGGCGCTCTCGCGGGCCGGTTGTGAAATCTTCTGGGTGAACCCGGGCCGGCTGGAAGATGAGATTGCCGCCCTGAAGCTTCTGGCCGCGAGGCTGCCGGTGACCCTGACAGACGGCACCGGAGATCCTGCATTCGGTGATGCCCTCCGCGGCGTCCCCGAGCTTGCGGCCTTGCCGGCGAATCAAAGCCTGCCGGCCGGAATCGATCCGGAGCTGCTAACGGAACGCTTCGGTCCCGTACGCGGTATTGTCACCGCCTCGCAAAATGATCCTTCCCGCTGCCTTAAGGCGGCTGTGCTGGCGGTCCGCCTCGGTTACTTTTTTTTACCGGCGGAGATTCTGGCCGCATCGCCGCAGTTGCCGGAGGGGCTGCCCCTGATCCAGCTGGGGCTGGAAAGTAAAGGTAATGCCGCGGGGTGCGCCCGCTTCCGGCAGGTTTCAAATATCCCCGATGCTCCGGCGCTGGCCGCTTTCATGCAGCAATCGGAGCCGCCGCCGGACTACCTGCTGCTGTATAACTCTGACGATATCAATGAGCGTCCCGCTGTTTCTCTCTCGATGGGGGATTTCCGGGTCAGGGGGCTGAGCCTGCTCGCGCCCCTTTGCGCTTCCTACCGCCGTGTTTTCCCTTATGACGTTTCTGCGGCTCAGCCGGACCCGTTGGCGATCGAAAGGAACCTGAACAACTTTGTCGCTGCGGCGGGCTTGCAGCCGAAATACCAGGCTATCCTGGCTTCACCGGGAGCGATTCCCTTTATCTATGACCGCCGCCTGACCATCGGCAGCCGCAGCGAAGAGGCGGCCCGCGAGATCCACCTGCGCTTGAATGACGACCTCTTCTTTGACCTGGCCGAAGGACGCCTTTTTCAGTCCACCCCGGGCGGGCTCTCGCTGCAGATAATATCATCAAAGCACTATCACCGGATTGCGAAAGCAAAAGCAGCGGAGAAAGAGAAAAAAGAGGTCCTGGTGGTAACTACGCCGCATGTCGAAGGCGGGATCATCTTCACCAGCGACGAGCCCTTGATCGAATGCCAGCTGAAACCGCTTTTGCAGGAGGCGGGATACCGGGTCAATATACTCGCCGGCGAGAAGGCTCATTACGCCGGTATTGCCGCTGCGCTGCCGCAGGCCGATTTCTTTCTTTACACCGGACACGGCGGCCCGGAATCGCTGCATACCCACGGGCGCTTTCT
>CAZPET010000067.1:4948-8119 GCA_964585625.1 uncultured Syntrophomonadaceae bacterium | reverse complement strand
ATACTAATGGGAGAAAGGCCTCTGTTCCCCCGTCCCGGTCATTCTTTTAGAGCGCTGAGAATAGAGCGGAGCCGTTCGCGATAGCCGGCGTTTTCAATCACCGTGCCGGTGACCACGATATCGGCGCCGGCCTGTCGCACCCGGCGGGCATCGATCGCCGTGCGGATCCCGCCGCCGACGATCAAGGGTATGGAAATCTCGCGCTTCACCGCGCGGATCATCCCTGCCGGAACGGGCTGGGCGGCCCCGTTGCCTGCTTCGAGGTAAACGTAATCCATACCCATGAATTCGGCAGTTAGAGCATAACCGATCGCTTGCCAGAAGTTATCGCGGGTAACCAGGTCGGCCTCACCGAGTTCGCCGATCTTCATCCCCGGTTCCACAAGGACGTAGCCGACCGGAATGGTCTCCACGCTGAGCCGCTTTAAAATCAGGGCAATGCGGGCATGGGTCGAACTGATAAACCCGGCGTTGCGTGAATTCAGCATGCTCAAAAAGAGCAGGGCATCGAGATTCAGGCTGATCGATTCGCTTCCCGCCGGTAAAAAAATAACCGGAATGGTGGCTTTCTCCTTGACCGCTTCCGCGGTTTCCATAAGGACGCGCTGGCCGGTAGAGGAGGAGCTGCCGAGCAGCACCAGGTCGCTCCCCACTTCCTGCGCGGTCTGGGCCAGGCGGCCGGCCGCTTCCGGAAGTTGCCGGGAGGGGTCGATCAGGGTGATATGGACCGCTCCCTGGCTTAATTTATTTTTTAAATATTCGCCAACTTTCATATTTTTCAGACCTTGCTAGATCAAAGGTTTTCTTGCTTTAAGGCCATTATAATTCAGATGCACCCTTTTGACAACAGCTAAGAATTACCACCGACGGTACCTTTATTGCTTCCATATATATTCTCAGGTTTTTCGGTTTATGTTTTTGCGCAGGGTTTGGCGAAGATGGGCGGGATCGGGGTTAAAGAAACTTTTCACCAGGCCCTTACGGACAAAAATAAAGGAGACCTCTTTCACCGGGCGGCCCGTAATATCAGCCATGGCTGCAGCATAAACGGAGCCCTGGCGGCTGTAATCTGCCCAGCGGCGCTCCAGCTCAGCCTCGCTTCCCGCATCGGTCTTGTAGTCGACAATGACCAGCCCCTCTTTTTCCTGAAAAAGCAGGTCAACAATGCCCTCGACCAGGAGCCCTTCAAAGCTGTAGCTAAAGGGCAGCTCTTTGAAAAGCAGTTTCGCCCGGCGGGCCCTGACCAGAAGCGGGTGTTCCAGGGTGGTTTGCGCAAGGCGGATCAGTTCATCCCGGTTGTCGATCCCCCAGTGAGCCGCCGCCCGGACGGCCTCTGCAGCCAGCTGTTCGGGCGAAGGACGGCGCAGATCGATTCGCTCCATGACCTGGTGAAATGCAGAGCCAAACGCGGTCCCGTCACCGGATAAACCGGATGCCGGGTCACTGAAGGAGAAAGCCTGCTCCGCCTCCGCCGCGAACTCCTCGCCCAGGCCGGCCAGGCCGCCGGCGCTGATAAAGGGACCCGGCACAGCGGCGGCGCCGATCACCTCTTCCAGTTCTTCGCACCAGGCCCGGCGGCGCGCGATCAGCTCATCCAGGACGGCGCTGTCATCCCGATCCGGCACATCACCGGCGGAGCCATTTGCAGCTTCCTGAAGGGGCTCTGCCGTACCCGCCTGGAGAGAGAGGCAGCCGGACCAGAGGTCGCCCGCTTCTCCTTCCGCCCGTTCAAGATACGACCAGAATCCGGTCGTGCTGCTTTTATAAAAGCGCGGTAAAACCAGGTAATCCCGGGCGCGGGTGGCCGCTACGTAGAAGAGCCGGATCTGTTCGGCTTCAAGACGCAGCGCCTCCTGCTTTTCTGCTTCCTCCACGCCGGCGCTGGCCAGTTCGCCAAGCTTGAGATAATAATAACCCCGGCTCCGGTCGGCCATAAACGGTGTCCCCCCTCTGCTCTGCCCGCCCATGTTCACCAGGCAAACCACCGGGAATTCCAACCCCTTGGACTTATGGATGGTCAGGAGCTGGACTGAATCGCTGCCGGGATCATGAATCAGCGACTCGGCCTCTTCGCGCCCCTGTTCCGCAACCCGGTTCAGCCAGCCAACATAGCCTTTTAAGGTGAGGGGGCGCTCCATTTCGAGGGTGCGGATCATCTGCAGCGCCTTGCGCAGGTTGCCGGCCGCCTGGTGGCCGTGCGGCCCCAGGGCGGCCCTCTGCCAGAACCATGTTTTCTCCAACAGCTCCTCGACCAGCACGGCGATGGAGACTTTCTGCCGCTGTTCATGCGCCCGGCGGAGCAGATCAAAGGCCTGCTGCAGCCGGGGAAAACCTGCCCCGGCATCGGCAAAGCAGCTCAATTTCCCCCCGCTTTCGGTATATTGAAAGAGCATCTCGTCGGGGATGCCGGCCCAGTAGCGCAGCACCGCCACGAGGGCTACCTGGTCGTGGGGGTTGCTCACGGCGGTGAGCAGGTTTTTTAGAAAGGCGATCTCTTCGCGAAGATAGAATTGACGTCCTCCTTCCAGCCGGTAAGGGATCCTCCGGCGCCGCAAAGCCTCTTCGAAATGGTATATCCCCGTGGTGGTAGGAAAGAGAAGGGCGATGTCGCCGTACTTAAGCGCGCGGGATCCCCCGTCCCCTGCCGGGAGCGTCCATTCGCCGGCGGCGCCCTCGATTAGCTCCGCTACCGCGCCGGCCTCGGCGGCACGTATTTCATCGGCCTTCGCTTCATCGAGAGAAAGGGACGGGTTCAGAAGAACCACGGAGGGCTCGCGGCGCGGCGGGCGGAAAGCGCTGAGCGGCTGGTACCCGGGCTGAAAATTGCCCTGCGGTTCGATCAATATGCTGAAGGTGCGGTTGACCCACTCGATCAGTCCCGGCAGGGTGCGAAAATTCTGCGTGATGGCGAGGGCTTTACCAAATTTGAGCATATTTTGCCGGGCAGCCTGGTATATTTCAATATCGGCCCGCCGGAAGCGGTAGATCGACTGCTTCGGATCTCCGACCAGGAAGAGCTTTCCTTCCGCAAGTTCGGCCTCCTGCCAGGAAGCGGCGCGGGGCTCTTTTTCAGCCAGAAGAAAGAGAAGATCTACCTGCAGCGGATCGGTATCCTGAAACTCATCCACCAGGAGATAGCGGAAACGCCGCTGGAAATAGCCGCGCACCTCC
>CAZPET010000067.1:0-4848 GCA_964585625.1 uncultured Syntrophomonadaceae bacterium | reverse complement strand
AGAAAGAAGCGCTCCATCTCCAGGCGATCGCTGAGATTGAAAAACGTTTCAGCCGAAGCAGTGAGCTCAACAAGATGCCGGTAGCCCCTGTCCTCACGCTGCCGGCAGGAGGGCATCAGCCCCTTCAGCTCTGGCAGCCGCGCGGAGAGGAGATCGCGGAATGCCGGCAGCAGATCGGGCGGCGCGGGGGTGCTCCCCTCCGCCACCAGGTCCCGCTGGTGATAAAGTATCTTGCCCAGCTCCTGCAGCCGTTTCGGGTTAACTCCCAGTGTTAAAGCCCGGGTCAGCGCCTCTGAACCGGCCGCCAGTTCGGAGAAAAACCAGTTTTCCCAGACCTGTTCCAGAAGGTCGTCCATCTCCCCCGGTTCGTAGATTTTGAAATGCGGATCTACAGCCGCCTCCACGGGGCGTTCGCGCAGCAGCAACCCGGCGAACGAGTGAATCGTGGTGATCGACGCCGCCTCGAGCTCTTCAAGGGCCTCCCTGATCCGCGCGAGCTCTTCCGCAGCCGCCCCGGCGGCCCGCTTTTCGAGTTCATCGCGCAGGCGGGCCTTCAGCTCGGCGGCGGCCTTTTCGGTAAAAGTGATCGCCGCGATCTCGTCCAGCCGGGCGGCGCCCAGGGTGATAATATTGAGCAGCCGCCGGATCAGCAGGGTCGTCTTTCCGGTACCCGCTCCCGCCTCCACCCAGTAGCTGCAGCTCAGATCACTCTCCGCCAGGCGGCGCTCACGGGCATCAACCAGCAGTTCAGGGGTGCCGTTAGGCCGGCTCAAAAGATAACACCTCCCCGGCTGTTCAAGCGTTTTCCTCCTTCATTTTCAAAAAAGATGCCAGGACCGGATCTGCGGCCTTCAGGCGGAAGCTCCTCTCGATCTCGGGGCCGCAAACGGTTTGGTAATCGCAGAAGCGGCAGCCCGGATTGGGATAGGGGAAAAAGTAGCCGGCGGCGATGCCCCCGTAAAGCACCGCTGCCGTCTCCTGCAGGAGCCGCTCTTTTTGCGGCCACGGCTTTCCAGAAAAAAGCACCGTTTTTACCCCTGCAGGAGAAAGATGGTAGGCATAGGCCTCCGCTTCGTCCTGCTGCGGCAGGTTGAAAATAGAGCCGGCGGCAAGGAGGTAAACCGGCAGCTGAAGTGCTTCTCCCCCGGCCAGGCTCTCGTCTTTGATCCGCTTCCGGCCGGTCTTGTAGTCGATCACCCGGATCCGGCTGCCGCTGCGGTCAACCCGGTCGATCCGCCCCCGGAAGTAAAGCTTCTCTCCCGACGGCAGGCTTAAGATTACCTGATTCCCGGAGTCGGGAAAACCAAAAGAGAGCTCAAAATCTACCGGCACGAATCCCGCCGCTGTTTCAATTTCCCAGTCCAGCAGGGCCCGCAGCATCTCACCGAGACTGCGCCGCTGCAGCTGCCAGAGGAGAGGATAGGGCGGCAGCTCTTCCGGCGGCAGCGCGTCGAACTCCTCGCCGGCAACCCGGGTCAGCAGAGTGCGGCATTCATCGGGGTGGCGCTCCACGGGAAGCAGTCCCTCTGCAGCGGCGCGCCGGTAAAATTGCTCCAGGATGCGGTGGACCAGCCGGCCCCGCGGCAGGGGCTCCATGCTCAGGAGCTGCTCCGGCTCTTCGAGGGGAGTCAAATAAAGAAGCCGTTTCAAAAAATAGCTGTAGGGACAGCGGGCGTAATCTTCGAGGGCAGTGGCCGAAACACGGCCTCCCCACCCGGCCAGGCGCGCGGCAAGCAGGCTCTGCGGGGCGCCATGCGGCGTAAACATACCCTCGAAAGGACTCAGCAGGTTGCGGCGCCTCGCCAGGTCCGCTTCGAGGAGCTGATCCAGTGCCGCAGAGAGGCGGCGGTAATATTGAACCGGCTGCAGCGGGGGCGGCAAATGATGACAGCAGGTCAAGTCGTACTCGACCGCCGTAACCGGATCGTCCACTGTTTCTTCTCGGGCGGCGGCGGGAACATAGCGGTACCCGGGCAGCAGGGAAAGCTGCTCGTATCCGGGCCGGGTGCCGAGCAGCGCCTCACCGCAGCGGGAGAGAAAAAATGAGGGCAGCTGCTCCCTGCTGCCGGCAGCGGCAGTGCGCGGCCAGGTCAGAACCGCCTTCCGGAGAGCCCCGCCGAGGGCCAGGTTAAACCGGAGCGCTTCCACCTCAAGTTTGCGCCGCCGCAGCGGCAGCGCCCCCGCCAGCGCAAGGCGCTCCGCCTCGGGCAGCAGCGGATCCGTGCTGACCGGAGCGGGGATGATCTTTTCCGCCAGGCCGGGAATGAAAAGAGCGGTAAAGCATAACCCGGCGGCAGAGTGCAGCGGCAGCAGGTTGACCCCCTCCTGTTGAAACCTTCCTGCGGGCAGGGTAGTGGCCTGCATGGCTGACCGGAGCAGTTCGAGGGCAGGTTTGAGGTCAAATTCACCACCGCATTCATCGAGGCGGCACAGCCCCTTCAAAAACCGGCGCAGCGCCTCCCGCTCCTCCCCTGGATGGAAAAAACGAAAAACAAATTCTCCGGCCACAGCGCTCAAACCGGTCCAGGAGCGGCAGCTTCCGAAGCGTTCCAGCGCCTCGAAAAACTTTTCCAGGAAAACAAGCAGCAGATCAACCGCCGCAATCTGGCTGCGCAGTCTCCCCTCTTCTGCCGCCGCGTCATCGCCTTCCTGCTCCCGGATCTGGCCCAGGAGCTGCCGCCGATAGCGATCCAGAGCTTCCCGCCACTGCCGGCGGCCTTTGATCACCCCTGCCTGCATGGTCAGGTAATCCCAGAATGAGGGGCTGACCGGCGTCTCCAGATCGAGGACGCGGCGGTAATCGATAGGGGCATAGGTTAGAAACTCGATCACTTCCAGGCGGGGATAATCGCTGCCGATCATTTCGAGCAGCAGCAGGAAGGAGCGGCCGGCCCTGGCCTGGGCCAGGGATTGCCCTCCGGCCAGGTAACAGGGGATCCCGGCGGCTGCCAACCTCTCCCTGATAAGGTGGCTGTAGGTAAAGTGGGGCAGCAGCACGGCCATTTCCCCAAACCGCACCCCGGTACGGGCCAGGCGGATAATTTCCCGGGTAATCTCCTCCACCTCCCGGATCTCATCCGGAGCGCAGATAAATTCAAGCGACATATCACCGGCCGGAGGCGGCCCGGTTTCCCCGGGGGGAGTTTGAAAAAGGCTGCTCTGCAGGCGCGCCAGGTTGCTGCGTGAAGGCGGGGGCGGCGGAAGACGCTCTATGATAAAGCCTTGCTCCTGGTACCACTGCAACGTCTCTTTAACCGGGGCCAGAGCGGCGGCGGATTGCTGCCAGTATATTGACATTTTTACATGCGCGGCCAGAGAAGCCAGCAGCTGTTTCTCGAGAGCGGATAAGATGTAGATACCGTGGAGCGCCAGCAAAAAGGGCTCCGCCGGCGCCGACTGCGCTGCCGCGGCAAAGGCCTCTCCCCGGTTGGCAAAAGGGCGGCGCAGCTCCCGGTAGCGGTCAAAGAGGCGCTGCAGTTCGCCAATGCGATGCGGATCGCTGTTTGGCGGGAGGGGAACCTGCTGCAGACCCGCTTCTTCGAGCTCCTGAAAGGTTTGGCGCAGCGCCTCTCGAAAACCGGGCCGCCCGGCGACCGGGCCAAAATAGCCCCCGGCGGCTTCGCGGGCGGTAAGCGCAGCCAGCCAGTCTTCGCCAAAGGGGGGCAGCGTTTTGCGGGAAGCATAATCCGGCGCCCCTTCTGCCAGCTCAGCGGCCAGGTCGGGCAGGGTCAGAAAGCGCACCCGGCAGTAGCTGCCGCAGCGGGCCAGCGCCCGCCTCAGGTAGACCCCGGCAAGGTTGTTCTCCACCGCCACGGTGACAGGGTAGAAAGGGTCGTCATTCTTGGACGAAGCAATATCGTCGAAGAGCTTCTTTTCAAGTTCCTGCGGATATCCCAGATAAAGTTTACGCATGGGCACATATTCTACCAAAAGCAACTCTAATCCTGCAATTTGCGGGTTGGAAACCAAGGGGAGAGGGGAAATCTGGTCCCAAAGATTCTTTCTTCTCCTGGAGGAGAGGGTCGGAATTGGGCAAAACCGGGCCACTTTGAACCAGGTGTCTCGTTACTATCACCTGTCATCTCCCGGGATCGCCCTCCCCCTGGAGGGGGGAGGGCCGGGGAGGGGGTGGATAATAATAAAGGGACTGCCCTTTTGGGACAGCCCCTACATCCATGGCAAATTGATTGTTTAACGCTTGGAGAATTGCGGCGCCCGGCGGGCTTTTTTCAAGCCGTATTTTTTCCGCTCCTTCATCCGGGAGTCGCGGGTCAGATAACCGCTTCGCTTAAGCACGGCGCGATAACCTGGCTCGGCATTCACCAGCGCCCGGGCGATACCGTGGCGAATGGCTCCGGCCTGTCCGGAGAATCCGCCTCCGTGAACTCTGGCGATAACATCGAAACGGTCGAGAGTATCGGTAGCCACCAGCGGCTGGCGCACAATCAACTTCAGCGTCTCCAGGCCGAAGTATTTATCCATATCTTTTCCGTTTATGGTGATCTGCCCGCTGCCGGGAATTAATCGCACCCGCGCTACCGATTCTTTGCGCCGTCCGGTGGCGATGGATTGAAGTTCACTCAAGAGCAGGGCCTCCTTCCTCGTTCACTTCCGGCCCTTCTCCCCAGACCAGAGGTTTTTGCGCCTCGTGGGGGTGCTGATCGTCACGGTAGACCCGCAGTTTCTTCAGCATCGCCCTCCCCAGGCGGTTATGGGGCAGCATCCCCTGCACGGCGAGATAAACTACCCGCTCGGGGCTCTTGCTCATCATCGTGGCGTAGCTGGTCATCTTTAAACCGCCGGGATAGCCGGAATGGCGATAATAAATTTTCTGCTCCAGTTTTTTTC
>CAZPET010000066.1:0-8181 GCA_964585625.1 uncultured Syntrophomonadaceae bacterium | reverse complement strand
CCCTTTACCGGATAGATCCGCATATATGGCTCCGGATTCTGGATAAGAACAGGAGGCGTTAACCATGGCTGTTGATCCGGGGATTGAACAGGAACTGGACGGGCTGTGTGCCCTGGCCTGCCTCTACCTGGACCCCGCTGAAAAGGAACAGATCGCCCGCCAGTTGAATGCTGTTATAAAAGTGTTAAGCAAGATTCAAAAGGTAGATACAACAGGGGTTGAGCCTGCCGTTCATCCGGCCGCGCTGCCGGTTCGCTTCCGGGAAGATGAGGTGGAGTCTTCACTGCACCCGGACCTTGTTTTTGGGAACACGGCCAACCGGAGCGAGCAATATTTTCACGTTCCCCGCATCGCCGGGGATGAACCGGATGAAATATGACCCCGTCAGAAAGGGCAAATCGCCGAAAGGAGCGGTCCGATGAAACTTTTTGAGATGACGGCGCTGGATTTAAGCCGGCTGCTGCAGAAGAAAGAGGTCAGCGCGGTGGAGGTAACTCAAAGTTTCATTGAGCGCGCCAAAGAGGTGGAGCCGCAGGTCCAGGCTTACATTACCCGGACCCCGGAAACTGCTCTTGCCGAAGCAGGGGCGGTGGATGAGAAACGTGGCCGCGGCGAGGCGCTGCACCCTCTGGCCGGGGTTCCCCTGGCGGTAAAAGATAATTTCTGCAGCTGCGGGGTGCGGACCACCTGCGCCTCCCGCTTTCTCGAGGAATATATTCCTCCGGAAGATGCCGCCGTGGTAAATAGAGCCCGCGCCGCGGGGATGCCCCTTCTTGGAAAGACCAATCTTGATGAGTTCGCCATGGGCTCCTCGACAGAGAACTCGGCTTTTTTCCCCACCCGTAACCCCTGGGATCTTGCGCGGGTCCCCGGGGGCTCCAGCGGCGGCTCCGCCGCCGCCGTCTCTTCCGGCACGGCGCCGCTGGCGCTGGGCTCGGATACCGGGGGCTCGGTGCGCCAGCCGGCCGCTTTCTGCGGCCTGGTGGGCTTGCGGCCTACTTACGGCCGGGTATCCCGCGCGGGGCTGATCGCGCTGGCCTCGTCACTGGATCAGGCCGGACTGCTGACCCTGACCGCAGCCGATGCCGCGCTGCTGCTGGAGTTGATTGCCGGGGCGGATCCTGCCGATCCCACCACGTCGGACGAACCTGTGGCCGGCTATCTTCCCGCACTGCAAGCAGGGGTCAAGGGTCTGCGGGTAGGGCTGTTGGCTGAAAATATGCCTGCGCATTTTGGCGCGGAGATCATCGCCGCAGTTCATAAAGCCGCCAAAAGCCTTGCGGAAAACGGGGCCATGGTGGAAGAGGTTTCCCTGCCGCATACCGGACACAGCCTGGAAGCATATCACCTGATCTGTGCCGCCGAGGCCGCCTCCAATCTCGGCCGCTTCGATGGAATCAGGTACGGCCACAGCGCGGCGGGGGAAAATGTAACTGAAATGTACAGCCGGTCGCGGGGTGAAGGTTTCGGCCCGGAAGTGAAACGGCGCATCCTCCTGGGGACACATATCCTGCGCGAGGGCCAGTACGAATCCTATTACATGCAGGCGATGCGCGTGCGCACCCTGATCCGCCGTGATTACGAGTCTGCCTTCGAGCGCTTCGATCTCCTGCTGGGGGCGGTTACTCCGACGACGGCTTTTAAGCTGGGGGAAAAGGTAGATGATCCCGTGGCCATGTACCATGCCGATATCTGCATCCTTCCCGGACCCCTGGCCGGAGTACCCGCCATCTCCGTTCCTTACGGCCTCGACACAGGCGAGCTGCCCATCGGGGTGCAGCTGACGGCGGCGCCCTTCCGGGAAGAGACCCTTTTCCGGGCGGCGCATCTTCTGGAGCAGGATCGCGGCCCGGAGCCGCTGCGGCCGCAGCATCTGCCGCCCGCGTCGTAGAAGGAGGTTTACCGATGGAATATGAAGCTGTAATAGGTCTCGAGATCCATGTTGAACTGCTGACCCGTTCAAAAATATTCTGCGGATGCAGCACCGCTTTTGGAGCAGAGCCGAATACCAACTGCTGCCCGGGCTGCCTGGGGCTGCCCGGAACCCTGCCGGTGCTGAACCGGCGCGCTGTGGAATATGCCGTTCTGGCAGCTCTGGCCTTGAACTGCCGGGTGCAGGAGAAAAGTGTTTTTGCCAGGAAAAATTATTTCTATCCCGACCTGCCGAAAGCCTACCAGATTTCACAGGACGGGCAGCCGCTGGCCTGGGGAGGATATCTCGAAATAGATTTTCCCGAAGGAAGCCGCCGGATCAACCTGCAGCGGGTCCACCTCGAAGAGGAGGCCGGCAAGCTGCTTCATGCAGGGGACTCGATTCTGAGCGCCGCTTATTCCCTGGTCGACTACAACCGGGCGGGGGTGCCGCTGCTGGAGATCGTCACCGCCCCGGAGATCTATTCGGGAAGGGAGGCGCGGCTCTTTCTTGAGGAGCTGCGCACATTGCTGCTCTATACCGGCGTCTCCGATGTGAAGATGGAAGAGGGCTCCCTGCGCTGCGATGCCAATATCTCGCTGCGCCCGGCCGGGTCCGAAGAGCTGGGTACCCGGACGGAGGTCAAGAACCTGAATTCTTTCCGGGCGGTGGAGCAGGCCTTGAATTACGAAGCCGAACGCCAGGCCCGGATCCTCGCCGGGGGAGGCGAGGTGGTCCAGGCTACCTGCCACTGGGATGACAGCCGCAAGGCCACCGTGGTCATGCGGAAAAAGGAAGGGGCCGCCGATTACCGCTATTTCCCGGAACCGGACCTGCCGCCGCTGCTCCTGGAGCGCTCCTATATTGAAGCGATTGAGGAGCAACTTCCCGAACTGCCCCGGCAGAGACGGCAGCGCCTGCGGGAGCGTTATGATCTTTCGGCTGAAGAGGCGGTCATACTCACCGGAACCCGCGAGCTGGCCGACTTTTTCGAAGCGGCGGCGGAGAGCTACCGCGACTACCGCAACCTGGCCAACTGGGTGCAGGGAGATCTGATCTACCAGCTGCGCGAGAGCGGGAGAAAGGTGGATGAACTTGCCCCCGCGTTGTTGGTGGAGCTGCTCGAGCTGCTCGATGCCGGCGAGATCAACCGCCCCGTGGCCAAGGAGCTCCTGGCGGAGACGGTCAAAAGCGGCGCCTCGCCGCGCAAGCTGGTCCGGCAGCGGGGCCTGGGCAAAATATCGGGCCAGGAGACGCTGGCGCCGCTGGTGGAGCAGGTCATCGCTGAAAACCCCGATGCAGTGGAAAACTTTCGCAAAGGAAAGGAGAAGGCGCTGGCCTTCCTGGTTGGCAAAGTAATGGCCATGACCAGGGGCCGCGCCGATCCGCAAGAGCTAAATCGCCTTTTCCGGGAGAAACTGTAGCGGGTCCCGGGAGAGATCCTTATACCCCTCCCAGCAACCGGGAGGGGTACCAAATCACCCCCACCCCAGCCCTCCCCCCTCCAGGGGGAGGGAGATTCTTAGGGCCACGTTTCCATTCCCTCCAGGGGGAGGGATTCTTAGGGCATTCCCATTCTCTCCAGGGGGAGGGAGATTCTTAGGGCCACGTATTCCATATCTCTCCAGGGGGAGAGTCTTTGGACTTTACTTTCCCTCTCCCCCTGGGGGAGAGGGTCAGGGAGAGGGGGAGCCTCACCCGTTAATCCGCCAGCAGCTCCATCCGGCGGCGGCGCTGCTCCTCGATCGATAGATCCTTGCGCAGGATCTTGCCGACCATCGACTTGGGCAGCTCGCTGCGGAATTCCACCTGGCGGGGCACTTTATACTTCACCAGCCTCGCCCGGCAGAAATCGATGATCTCTTCCGGAGCGGCTTCGGCTCCATCTTTGAGCACCACGAAGGCCTTGACCACTTCTCCAAAAAATTTCTCCGGGATACCGATGCAGACCGCTTCGGCCACCTTGGGGTGTTCGTAAAGCACCTCTTCCACTTCGCGGGGGAATATCTTATACCCGCCGTAAATGATCATATCTTTTTTACGATCGACGATATAAAAATATCCGTCTTCATCCATCCGGGCGATATCCCCGGTATAGAGCCAGCCGTTTCGCAAAGTGCGGGCGGTTTCATCAGGCCGGTTCCAGTAGCCTTTCATCACCTGCGGTCCCTTGATGATCAGCTCGCCCTCTTCGCCGACAGGCATCTCCTGTTCTCCCGTGTCGGGGTCAACAATTTTGCAGTCGGTGTTGGGATAGGGCAGCCCGATGCTGCCGGGCTTGCGCACGCCCAAAAAGGGGTTGCTGTGCGTAATCGGTGATGCTTCCGAAAGTCCATATCCTTCCAGTATGCTGGAGCCGGTTTTATGCTCAAACTGTTCGATAGCCTCCACCGGCATCGGCGCGGCGCCGCTGATGCAGACCTCGATCGAATCTAGACCGTAATTTTGCACCTCGGGATGATTCATCAGGGCGATGAAGGCGGTCGGCACTCCGGGAAATAAGACCGGTTTGTATTGCTGCACCAGGTAAAGGATCAGATCGGCATTAAACTGCGGCACCATGATCTGGCCGGAGGGGATAGTCAGCCCTGTGTTCAGGCAGACGGTCATCCCGTAAGAGTGAAAGAAAGGCAGCAGCCCCATGCAAAGCAGTTCTTTATCGCCAAACTTCTCTTTCCATTCCCGCAGCATCTCCCTGGTCATCTCCGCGTTGGCAACCAGGTTGTAATGGGTCAGCATGGCCCCCTTCGGGAAACCGGTGGTGCCCCCGGTATATTGCAGCACGGCAAGATCTTCCTCCGGATCAATTTCCACATCGGGAGGATTTGGTTCATGCTGCTGCAGGATGTCATCGAAAAGCTGCACCCCGGCGGCTTCAATTTTTTGTCCGGTCAAGGGGACGATGATCAAATTTTCGATATCCTGATCCAGCATCGCCTGTTCGACGGTTGGAAACATCGTATCGACGACAATCAGTACCCTTGCCTTCGAGTCCCTGACGATAAAGCTCAATTCCCTGGCGGTCAAAAGGGGGTTGATCTGGGCCACTACGAGACCCTGCCGCATGGCGGCATAATAGCTGTAAACAAAGGCGAAGCAGTTGGGAAGCATCAAAGCGATCCGGTCGCCTTTTGCCAGCCCCATTGCCGTAAAAGCCTCCGCCATGCGGTCTATGTTTTCCATCATCTCCCGGTAATTGACCTGATCTCCGATAAAAATGAGCGCGGTCCGCTCAGGATACTGATCGGCCACCTCTTTTAAATAATGATACAGAGATACTTTGGGATAATCGAGGTCCCACCGCGCCGGGTAATTTTTCAGCCAGGGACGGGATTCCATACTGAAACCTCCTTAAATTCACCGAAATAGCGACAGACTATAATATATTTCCATAAAAGTCCCACAATTCCTGCATGAATTCGTCATTTCTGTGGACCAAAGAGAATTCAGGGGTCAGGGTGTATCAGCAGTTTCAAGAAGGAATCGAGATAAGATTAATCTAAAGAGTAAAAGAAAAGGCTACCGGTGAATACCCGGCAACCTTCCATCCAACCTCCAATTTCTGACTTCCAACTTCTAATCTGCGAGCAGCCGCCGGCGCTGCTCCTCGACGATCAGATCATGGCGCAGGATCTTGCCGAAAACTGACTTGGGCAGTTCTCTGCGGAGCTCAACCTGGCGGGGCACCTTGTACTTTACCAGCCTGGCGCGGCAGAAGTCGATAATCTCCTCCGGCGTTACTGCCGTTCTATCTTTTAGGACCACGAAAGCCTTGACTACTTCACCAAAATGCTTTTCGCGGATCCCGATGCAGACCGCCTCGGCAACCTGGGGATGTTCGTGAATTACATCTTCCACTTCTTTCGGAAAGATCTTATATCCGGCGTAGTTGATCATATTAAATTTACGGTCGACAATATAGAAATAGCCGTCTTCATCCATCCGGGCGATATCCCCGGTATAGAGCCAGCCGTTTCGCAGGGAGCGGACGGTTTTATTGGGGAGGTTCCAGTAACCCTTCATCACCTGGGGGCCCTTGATGATCAGCTCACCCTCTTCACCGGCAGGCAGCTCGCGCTCTCCGGTGTCCAGGTCCACAATTTTACAGTCGGTGCCGGGATACGGCACCCCGATGCTGCCCGGTTTACGTACTCCGATAAAGGGGTTGCAATGGGTAATCGGTGACGCTTCGGCAAGCCCGTAACCTTCCAAAATGCTGGAGCCGGTTTTCTCCTCAAAAAGCTCTATCGCCTCCACGGGCATGGGAGAATCGCCGCTGATACAGATTTTGACTGAATTCAGGCTGTATTTTTCGATGTCGGGATGGTTGAACAGCTCCAGGTAGAGATCCGGCACTCCCGGGAGAATGGCCGGTTTGTACTGCTGGATTAACTCGAGGACCAGGTCAATATCCATGAATGGAACCAGGATCTGTCCGGATGGGATCGTCAGCCCCGCGTTCAGGCAGCAGGTTAACCCGTAGGTGTCAAAGAAAGGCATCAGGGCCATACACAAAATTTCCTCATCGGCAAAACGTTCTTTCCACTCGCGCAGCATCTCCCTGGTCATCTCTGCGTTGGTCACGAGGTTTGCATGGGTGAGCATGGCCCCCTTGGGAAACCCGGTGGTGCCGCTGGTATATTGCAGCACGGCGAGGTCTTCTACAGGATTGATCGGAACATCGGGAGGATCCGGCCAAGTTTGCTGTAATATTTCTTCGAAATACCGGACATCTGCCGAAATTCTCTCCCCGGTCAAGGGGGCGATAATTATATTCTCGATATCCTGCTCCAGCATGGCCTCTTCAATAAGCGGGAACATGGCATCAACGACAATAAGAACCCTTGCTTTTGTGTCCCTGACGATAAAACTCAGTTCCCGGGACGTTAAGAGAGGATTGATCTGGACCACGATGAGGCCCTGACGCACAGCACCGTAAAAGCTGTAAACATAGGCCGGGCAGTTGGGGGTCAGCAAGGCGATCCGGTCTCCTTTTTTAAGGCCCATTGCAGTGTAGGCTGCGGCCAGGCGGTCGATATTTAAGATCATCTCCCGGTAGGTAACGTGCTCGTGATTATAAATAAGCGCTGTCTGTTCAGGGTATTGATCGGCTGCCTGTTTTAAATAGTGATAGAGAGACAGCCTGGAATAATCGAGATCCCACCGCGCGGGATAGTTTTTGAGCCAGGGTCGGGATTCCATACCAGGACCTCCTTAAATCCCAAGTAGTGTGTAAATAATAACATATTTCGGCAAATATTTCGCGGATCCTTCCTTATAAATAAGGACATACCCTGCTGTTGGAATTAAGGGGGCGGCGGTAGCGGAGCAGAGGAAAACTTCTTTTAAACGGAGCAGGAAATTACGGGTCAGGGGCGAATTATATTTCGAAGCCCGCTTTTATAATATTCCCTCAATTAAAACATTCTAAAAAGGGGGGTGTGCTGATGTTTACCCGCGTTGAGCTGGTTTATATTCATAAGGAGCATAAATATCTTCATAATTTTAAAGATCCTTCCGCAGGCCCTGTGGCGGCTGTTGAAAGCGACGACCGTCTGCTGCAGTACGGCCGGCGAATCTCCGTGGATCTGACCAGCTCTGAGCCCGTTGAGCTGATGCGCTTTAAACTGGAATTGGAGCCTCGCCTTTCAAGAAGTAAAAGAATGATGGTGAACGGGTTTCAATCCTGGAGCAGCAGCGGGGAGATGACTGCAGGCGAACGGCTTCTTCCCCTGTGCAGGGCGTTCTACCCCCTGCTGGCGCCTTATGGCGATTACCGTTTTTACCGCTATCCCGGTCGCCGGGGGCGCTTCCACTCGTGGACTTATACCTACTTTGTATTCGGTAATGATGAAGTGATCCTGATAGGCTCTCTTGACGAAACAGGCGGCTATACCCTTTTCGATTACAGCTATCGCCGCGATCGCCTGGTAATTTATCGTGATTGTGAAGGGGCGCTTTCCCATGAAAACTATCCCCTGCTGCGCCTTTACATCGGGCGGGGGAAGCCCCGGGCGGTGCTGAAAGAGTATTTTAAGGAGATGGGGCTGCCCCGGGAGCATGCTCCCCGTGTTACCGGCTGGTGCAGCTGGTATAATTATTATACGCGTATTTCTGAAGCCGACATCAGGCATAATTTAAAGGAGCTTTCCCGTCGAAAGCTGCCTCTCGATTACTTCCAGATTGACGACGGCTGGCAGAGCGCTTCCGGAGATTGGCTTGAATGTAACGCTCAATTTCCCTCGGGGATGAAAAAAATTGCCGGTACC
>CAZPET010000065.1:0-8234 GCA_964585625.1 uncultured Syntrophomonadaceae bacterium | reverse complement strand
TGCTCTCTGCTCTCAGAAGGCTCCCCCCGGGCAGATGAGATCCCGTCCGCCGGTCTAGCCGGTATAGATAATGCAGGATATCAACCGGAGTGACTATCCCCGCGGGCTCCCCTGCGTCACCGACGAGGATGATCCGTTCAGCCTTGCTTTCGACAAAGGCCCGGCGCAAGGCGGTAACGGGGCTTTGCTGACTTGCCGTAACCGGTTGCCGCATAAATCCCCGCACCGGGGTATCGCCCAGCCCGCTGCGCAAAGCTTTCTGGAGATCTCTCCGGGTGATCATCCCCGCAACTTTCCCTTCTTCCAGCACCGGACAGCCGCCGTAGCCTTCAGCATCGAGATACTCGTTTGCCCCGGCCACGGTCCGGGCGGCATCAACCGCCGCAACGGGTGTGGAGGCAATTTGCAGGGCGGTAGCCGGAGGCGGTAAATATCTCTCCAGCAGTTCCAGCAGCCGCTCTTTAAGCGCGGCAATCTCTTCTGGATTAATTTCGGCGGAGACGGCCCGGCGGCACCCTGAGGCGCCAAAGGGGGCAAAGAGAAGCGGCAGATCGAGATCGTCGGCAGTCGTCCGCGCATTCAGGTAGACACCGTTCTGCGGCAGATCAACCAGAATTACGGCCAGATCGACCTCTTCAATCTCCTGCAGCCGCCGCGCCAGCACGGCGGCACCGCGAATATATTCCCCGGCAGAGACGGCGGCCAGCAAAATGCGGCGCCCGCAGAGCTCGTAGAGCTCGCTTCCCTTCAGCAGCTTTACCAGAAGGCTTTCCTGGCCGGCCGCCAGGGGGACGCGCATATATTCCTGGATCAAAGCGGGGTCAACCCCATGTTCCCAGAGAAAAGCGGCGGCGGCGGCATCCCGCGGCGTGGTGGAGGCGCCGCTCAGCGAGGCGGTATCCTTGTAGATCCCGAGAAGCAACAGCGAGCTTTCCAGTTCGCTCAAGGGGATCCGGCGGCGGCGGATCTCTTCCACCAGCAGCGTCGTCACCGCGCCGACCGGCTCGACCCGGATTTCGCTTCCTTCGAGATCATCGGGAGCCGGCGGGTGGTGATCGTAGATATGCACCTCCTGCGCCTGATCTACCAGGGGCAGCAAAATACCGAGGCTGCTTCTCTGCCTGCAGTCAACAACAACTATGACATCGGCCCCGGGATAGCCTTCCATCCCGGCGGGTGTTTTTACCGGGAGCTGCTCTCCGTAATGATCAATAAAAAGAGCCGCATCGGGCTGCATCTGTTCAGGAGCCAGGGCATAACTCCCGGGATAAATTTTTGTTGCCGCAACCAGCGCCGCCAGGGCATCGAAATCTGCATGATCATGGGTCACTATAATCGTCAAGCTGTCAACCACCGTTATCTTTATTACCTGAAAGAACCTATGTCTCATAGATTATACCATAAATCGGGGGGCGAGCGCAGTTCGTACCCCAACGGCCCCACCTTTTATTGCAGGCCTCCCGGTATGGCAGAAAAGGGCGAGGCATGCTTCGCCTCTACAGCTGGAAACGCTGACGGACATTTTACGCAACGGGAACGGCGAGCGAACGCAGTTGCTCCTACGCTCAAGCGCCGGCGAAATATATCAGGAGAACCGTCCCCGTTTTTTATTTTTTGGTGCGATCGCGGTCCCTGGTTTGCAGCCAGCGGGGGCGGTATTGTTGCAGCGGTATCGGGCGGCGGAAAAAAATATAGAGGAGCACCTTCAGATTTAGAGGAATCAGCGGCCAGAGATAGGGAAGACCGAAAGATCTTGTGCTCACCAGGCGGATAAAAATCAGGGCAAAACCGAAGATCAACCCGGGCAGGCGGAACAGCCCGGTCAGCAGGATCAATATAACCAGGAAGACCCGGTTGGCCATGCTCAGCTCCCAGCTGGGCGATGAAAATACACCGAGGGCGACAAGCCCGGTATAGAGAAGCACCTCCGGGGTGAAAAAACCGACCGAGACCGCAATCTGGCCGATCAGCAGTGCGCCGACCAGGCCCAGGGCGGTGGCAAAAGGCGAAGGGGTGTGGATGCTGGCCATGCGCACCAGGTCGAGGCCGAAATGAGCAAAGATAAATTGCAAATAGATCGGGATACTCGTCTTCTCCTTGGGACCGATAAACTTGAGCGCTTCGGGCAGGTAGCGCGGCTCCATCGCCAGCAGCAGCCATACCGGAATCAGCAAAAAAGAGAGGAGAATGCCGATCAGCCTGATCCAGCGGATATAGGTGCCGATGACAGGATTCTGCCGGAACTCTTCGGCATGCTGGAGCAGGTGAAAAACTGTGATCGGCACGATCATCACCGAAGGCGAGGTATCGACAACGATGATCACATGCCCTTCGACCAGGTGAGTTGCCGCCACATCGGGACGCTCGGTATAGCGGACCACCGGGAAGGGATTCCAGAATGAACGGGTAATGAATTCTTCGACCGTCTTCTCGGCCATCGGCAGGGCGTCGATATCGATCTTCGCGATCCTGGCGCGGACGTTCTCCACGATCTGCGGGTTGGCGATATCCTTGATATACATGATCGCAATGTCGCTGACCGAGCGGCGCCCGGCATTTATAATTTCGCACCTTAACTGGGGATCCCGGATCCGCCGCCTGATCAGGGCTACATTGAAGATCAGCGTCTCCACAAAACCGTCCCGTGACCCCCGCGTGACCTTTTCGATATCGGGCTCCTGCGGGTTGCGAACCGGGTATTCCCGTGTGTCGATGAGCAGCCCCTGCTGCTCTCCGTCAACCAGGAGCAGCATCGGCCCGGCGAGGACCTGCCGGATGGCCTCTTCAAACTCGTCTACCCGGTTGGTCTCGGCAAAGGGTATGATTTCTTTCATCAGTTTTTCGATCGGGGCGGTGGCGAGCTGCTCCCTGGTCGCCTCCAGCAAAGATCTGATCACGAAAACGGAGACCTCGTTATTGCTCAGCCCGTCCACAAAGAGCAGGGCTGCTTTTTTACCCCCGATCAGGATCTCTTTGAGGATCAGATCAAAGTTTTCTTTTCCGAGATCAAGCCGCTCCTGCAGGTATGCTTTATTTTGCTCCAGTTTTTTATAGATCGCCGTGGACATGATCTACGCGTGGCTCCATCTTTTTTTTGTGAAACGCTACCCTTTGGGATTGAAGATCAGCGCCGTAAGAAAGGCAAATATGATCGCCGCGGTGATCCCGGTGCTGGTCAGCTCGAACATGCCCGTTAATATACCGATCACACCATGGCGCGACGCCTCCGACATGGCCCCTTTGACCAGGGCGTTGCCAAAGCTGGAAATGGGCAGGCTGGCTCCGGCTCCGGCAAATTGAATCAACTTTTCATAGAGGCCCAATCCCCCGAGGATGCCGCCGGCGACCACGAAACCGGAAAGAATATGCCCCGGCGAAAAGGGGGTCAGGTCAAAAAGGAGCTGCCCGATCAGGCAGAACAGCCCTCCTACCAGAAAGGCGGTCAGGTAGCTTCCCATGTTCTATTTTTACTCCTTTCTTTCGGGCGGCTGATGCGTGCAGGCTGCGGTTACATCTCCAGGGCGACAGCGTGGGCCACCCCCGGGATAGACTCGCCCTGGGCCAGGGTGGTGGGACTGTGCAGCGCGCCCGTGGAGACAACCAGGACCTTGTTCAGTTCACCTGTTCTCATCCGCCTGTAAAGATGTCCCAGCACCACCACCCCCGAGCAGGCGCACCCGCTGCCCCCCGCTTCCACCTGCTGGACCGCGGGGTTGTAGATCATCAGGCCGCAGTCATTGTAATTTTGTTCCGGGAAATAACCGCTGCGGGCAAGCAGCTTTTTCAGGAGCCCGGACCCGATCCGGCCGAGATCGCCGGTGACGATGAGATCGTAATAGTCCGGATTGCGCTGCAGATCCTGGAAATGCATGATCAATGTCGATGCCGCCGCCGGGGCCATGGCCGCCCCGAGGCTGAAAGCGTCTTTTTCGCCCAGGTCTACCGCCTTGCCCGTGGTTACCGCGGTGATCCGCGGGCTCTCCCCGGCTGCGCTGATCACCGCCGCCGCCGCCCCGGTGACGGTCCACTGGGCATGTTTGGGGCGCTGAAAGCCGTATTCCGTGGGATAGCGAAACTGGCGCTCCGCGCTGCAATGATGGCTCGAAGTAGCCGTAAGAACATTGCTGGCAAAGCCGCCCGCCACCAGCATGGCCCCCCATGAGAGCGTCAGCGTCAGTGTCGAGCAGGCGCCGTAAAGTCCAAAATAGGGGAGACCCAGCGCGGCGGCGCTATAACCGGAAACAGTGATCTGGTTCAGGAGATCGCCGGCCAGGAAATAATCAATATCGTTGAGATTGAAATTTCGTTTTTCCAGCGCCAGGGAGCAGGCTTCCTGGAGCAACTTCCGCTCGGCGGCTTCAAAGCTCTTCTCGTTAATCCGCAGATCCCGGTATACCTGGTCAAAGTCATCCCCCAGGGGTCCCTTTCCCTCCATCGGTCCCACCACGGCTGCAGCTGCAGTCAAATATGGGGGAGGATCCAGCAGGACGCTCTGCCGCCCTACTTTTTGACTCATCTGCTTTCCTCCGCTCTCTTCAAGACCGCACCGGCTGCTTAGAATATGGCCGAAAGCAGCCCGACGATAAACGCCGTAATCACGCCAAAAAGAATCACCGTTCCGGCCAGGGAGAACATTTTGGAGCCGATGCCCAGCACCCACCCTTCTTTTTTGAATTCAAGCGCGGCCGAGGTGACCGAATTGGCAAACCCTGTCACCGGAACGGCGGTGCCGGCTCCGGTAAGGTGGGCCAGGCGGTCGAAAACCCCCAGCCCGGTCAAGAGCGAAGCCAGAAAAATTACCGTGGCCACAGTGGGATTGGCCGCCTCTTCGGGTTTGAACCCAAGGGCGATATAACCGTTCTGAATGGCCTGCCCGAGGACGCAGATGGCCCCGCCGCTGATAAACGCTGTCAGCGCGTTGCGCAGCAGCGGCGGAGCGGTTTTCTCCTTCTTCGCAAGCTCCCGGTACTCTGCGGCGGTAATATTCAACTCTTCGGGAACGGCAGGCATTGGATCTCTCCTCTAGAGGCTAGCGATCTTCCCGAATACCGAAAGCAAGTTTCAGGTTCACTTTATATTCTTTGATCTCCCCGTTATCCAGGCTGGCGGTACAGTTTACCACCTCCACCCCGGTAATCCCGTCAAGCGTTTTGGACGCTTCCCTGACGGCATTCTGCACGGCATCGTCCCAGCTGACTCCTGATTCACCGACCAGCTCAATGACCTTGGCCACTGTGGTCAATGCAGTCATCCCCCTTGCCTGTTTGATTTTTGTGATTGCTGAACTGCTGCAATTTCGCCAGAACGGGATATGAACGGCGGGGCGGCTCCGGCGGGGCGGAAAAGATCAGGTAGACCACCAGGCCGGAAAAGATAAACAGAAGCGCCACCCACAATAATATAGCGGCGGACTTGCGATCACCCCAAAGTATCGTTCTTCCCTCCAGAGAAATCTCGTTTCAGCGCGATTTTAGTATGCGGTAAATAGAATTATTTATTCCGGTGGGGGCGGCGGGTCTCAGCCTTCCGGCTGCATGTAGGAGCGGAGCTGCCGGAGAATCCTTTTTTCGAAGCGCGAAACCTGGCGCTGCGAGAGAGATAGACGCCAGGCTGTTTCGGATTGCGTCAATTCATCAAAAAAACGCAGCGCGATCAGCTGCCGCTCAAGTGGAGTAAGCTTCATCATGCCCTCACAGAGGGACAATCGCTCGAGCAGTGTCTCTTCTTCACTGATTCCGTCCCGGCCGGTGAGCATCTCCTCTTCAAGCGAAGAAAGAGGAAGAGAGGATTCCATGATCAGGGCCACCTCTTCAGAAGCAATTCCCAGGGCCCGGGCGATCTCGCCAACGGTGGGCTCGCGCTGCAGGTTTTGCATCAACAGCTCGCGGCAACCGTTCAGCCTGCGGGACTGTTCCTGCATGGAGCGGCTCACTTTGATTACAGAGCTGTTGCGGCGCCGGTAGAGGCGCATCTCTCCTTCAATCCAGGAGACGGCGAAAGTGACAAATTTGACTCTCCGGGCCGGGTTAAAGCGCTGCGCCGCCTTCAACAGGCCGACCATCCCGGCCTGGAAGTAATCGTCCCGCTCCCCGGGCCGGCAGGCCATCCGCCGGGCATATGCGCTGACCAGCGGCTCCAGGTGCAGGAAAAGTGTTTCTCCGGCCTCTTCTTCCCCCTCCCGGAAGCGCTGCAGCAGCTCCCGCAACTGCTCCTCAGACATGGGGTTTAAGTCTCCTTCAGCCGGCCCTTGGAGCGGATCTCTTTAACCAGGATAACCACGGTCCCTTCTCCCGGCGCCGAGCGGACGGTGATCTCATCCATGAAATTTTCCATGATGGTGAAACCCATCCCGGAACGCTCCAGTTCAGGCTTGCTGGTATAAAGAGGTTCGCGGGCTTTCTCCAGGTCGGCGATACCGACCCCCCGGTCGGTTACCTCGACCGTAAGCAGATTCCCGTCCAGGTAAGAGCTGATCGTGATCAGGCCGACCCGGTCCTCGTAGGCATGGATGATCGCATTGGTCACCGCTTCGGAGACCGCCGTTTTGATATCGCTGATCTCTTCGAGGGTGGGATCGAGGCGCGCCACAAAAGCAGCCACAACCACGCGGGCAAACGCCTCATTTTCAGAGCGGCTCTCCATTTCCAGCTTCATGAATGTACGGGATGTAACCATGCTAAAACCTCCTTTTAGGCGGCGCCCCCAGGAGCAGGTGCTGCAGAGCATCCGCTTCGCGATCAAAAAAGGGAATCATCCGGGCCAGGCCGGAGATCTCAGTAATCCTGGCGATGGCGGCCGGGGCTTCGCAAATGGCCATGCGCCCGCCCTTCTCACTGATCTTTCGATAGCGTCCCAGCAGCGCTCCCACCCCGGAGCTGTCCATAAAAGTAAGCCCGCTCAGGTTAAACAGAACAGCGCCGGAAGGGTGACGCGCCAGCTCCAGGTCCACCTTCTCCCTCATCCGGTCGGCCTGGTGATGATCCAGCTCCCCTGTTAAACGGACCAGCATGATGGACTGGCGCAGATCAATCTCGATCTCCATAACGACCCCCCTGTGCGGATTATGATAATCTTTGGAAATTAGTTCTGCACTTCCCGGAATTTTCCTGCCGGACTGTAAAATTTTTCGACAGAAACGAGGCGCAGGCTGTTAATGCGGGCGGTTATTTTTAAATTTAACCGGTCAGATCAAAAAAAAGCCGCCCTTTTGAGGGAACGGCTCGGGAAGCAGTATGCCGGATTGAATAGAATGCTAACGTCCGAATTTAAGCCAGCGGTAAAGCAGCCGCAGAAACATTGTCCCGACCGGGGCCCGCCGGATCTCATCCCGGGCCACCAGGTCTACCCCGGCCTTCTCGCCGTTACCGTAGCATACAGCGATCTCTCCTACCTTCTGATGCTTCTTCAGAGGAAACTCCAGCGGGAAAAACTGCACCTCTTTCTCATATCCTTCTTCCGCGCCCCGCGGCAAAAGCAAGCTCAAGTTGTTTGCCGCGATCACGGCGACTTCAGGCGGAGAGCCCTTGTCTACCGGTAAAACGGCGACTACGGTCCCTTTTTTGATCACCGGGACACTTTTGAAGTTGTCGAAACCGTAATCCAGGAGCGCGCGGGCGGCATCGTAGCGCTCTTTCTCTGTAGCGGAACCCATGACCACGGCCAGGAAACGGGTTTTCCCTCTCTGCGCGGTCGCGGAGATGCCGTTCCCCGCCTCCCGGGTAAAGCCGGTCTTCAGACCGTCGCAGCCGGGATAATCAATAACCATGCGGTTGGTATTGCTCAGGTAGACTTCCCCGGAGCGGATCTGCCCCTTCAGGAAGTGCTCATCCATCCAGATGGTAACCCACTGGTGAATTCGCGGGTATTCCAGCAGCGCCAGGCTCATGAGCATGACATCATGGGCACAGCTGTAATGATCGGGATCGTGCAGGCCGTGCGGGTTGCAAAAATGGCTCTGCTCCATCCCCAGGCTGCGCGCCTTCTCATTCATCAGCTCGGCAAATCCTTCCACCGAGCCGGCCACATGCTCCGCCACGGCTACCGCGGCATCATTGGCCGAGCCTACCGCCATCCCGATAAGCAGGTTTTCCAGGGAGACCACATCACCCTTGCTCAAGAAAATCTCGGAGCCCCCCATTGAAGAGGCCCGGGCGCTGATGGTCACCTGGTCGTCAAGCGATACCTTCCCTGCAGCAAGGTGCTCCATTACCAGGAGCAGGCTCATGATCTTGGTC
>CAZPET010000064.1:2197-8245 GCA_964585625.1 uncultured Syntrophomonadaceae bacterium | reverse complement strand
GTTAAATGGAAGTATTAAAAGTTTCAGCAAAGTCCAATCCCAATTCTGTGGCCGGCGCATTAGCAGGGGTGCTGCGTGAAAGGGGGGGTGCCGAGATCCAGACCATCGGCGCCGGAGCCCTGAACCAGGCCGTAAAGGCGGTCGCCATTGCCCGAGGATTTGTTGCCCCGGGCGGTATCGATCTGATCTGTATTCCCGCTTTTACGGATATTCAAATCGACGGGGAGGAACGAACCGCAATTAAATTAATTATCGAGCCGCGTTAATCTGTGGAAGAGTGGCGGTTGAAAAGACACCCTTAGGCCTGATTCCGGTTGGGGGTGTTTTTTTAGATGGAAATATAGTGTAGAATAGAGACATGTTTACTTCAAGTTTCAAAATTGCCGACTGCCACTGCGACACGATCTGTTTGATGGGAAAAGAAAATTATGATTTTTGCCGGCTTAACCCTACCGGGCATATCGATCTGCCCCGGCTCCGCGAGGGGAGAGTCGGCCTCCAGTTTTTTGCCGTATGCGTGGCCCCGCATAAACAGCAAAATTATCTGCAATCAGCCCTGGAACTGGTTGGCCGTTATCACCGCTGCCTGGCGGCAAACAGCCGCCACCTGGTAAGCCTGGAAAATAAGAGCGACCTGGCGGTTGCGGAGCGGGAGGGGAAGATCGGAGCGCTTCTGGCCCTCGAAGGAGCGGAGCCTCTTGAGGGCAGCCCGGAACTGCTGGGGATCTTTTACCGCCTGGGGATGCGGGCTCTCTCCCTGACCTGGAATCACCGCAATCTCTTCGCTGACGGAGCGGGAGAGGAAGCCGCGGGCGGTGGATTGACCCGCGCAGGACGGGAGCTGGTGCAGGAACTCTCCCGCAAAGGGATTATCCTGGACCTGGCCCACCTTTCAACGCGCTGCTTTTTTGAGGCCCTTGATTTGACCGGGCAGCCGCCGCTGGTATCGCATGCCAATGCCCGGCAGCTGTGCGATCATCCCCGCAATCTCACCGATGAACAGTTGAAAGCACTCGCATCCCGGGGCGGAATCATCGGGCTGAGCGTTTATCCTTACTTCATCTCCGGCGAGTCGAAGGCCGGCCTGGAGCAGCTGCTGGATCACTTTGTGCATATTGCCGGGTTGATCGGGGTAGAACATCTCGCCTTCGGCTCCGACTTTGACGGCATCGGTTGCACTGTTGATGAGATCCAGGATGTCTCGGGGTACGCCGCTCTGCCCGAAGCCCTCTGCAGGCGAGGTTTCCACCCCCGTGAAGTGGATCTTATCTCCTGGGGCAATGTCAAAAGGATATTGCAGGAAAACCTCGGCGGTGAGGCGTCATGAGCCGTGGGAAGCTGCATCTGCCGGTGGACCTTCACCTGCACAGCACCGCTTCAGACGGATCGCTTGCCCCGGAGCAGTTGATTGCCGGGGCTGCCGCCGCGGGCCTGGCCGCGGTGGCGCTGACCGACCACGATACGCTGGACGGGGTTGAAGAGGCCCTCTCCGCGGGGCGGCGCTGCGGCCTGGAGGTTCTTCCGGGGATAGAGATCAGCGCTTCTACTGAAGAGCTGGAGATTCACCTGCTCGGCTACGATCCTCTTTTCCCGGAGAAAATAAGCGCCGTTCTTGACGAACTGCGCCGCGAACGCTACCTTCGCATGGAAAAGATGCTTACCCGTTTGCGCAGGCTTGGATTCGGCATTTCTGATGCGGAGGTTATCTCCGAAGCGGGATCGGCCGCCCCCGGGAGGCTGCATCTGGCCCGGCTGATGGTGAAACTGGGCTATACCCCCGATATTGATACCGCTTTCTCCCTTTACCTCGAGCGGGGGCGCCCTGCCTTTGTCCCCCGCACGATTCTGGATCCCGCCGGGGCAATCACCTTGCTGCACCGGGCCGGCGCAGTTCCGGTAGTGGCCCACCCCGGCGCCTCCGGCAGGGGATTGCTCCGGAAACTTGTTGCCGTGGGGCTTCGCGGTATCGAGGTGATTCACCCGGAGCATACTCTGGAGATGGTCCGCTACTATCGCCACCAGGCTCAGAAGATGGGTCTCCTGATCACCGGGGGCTCCGATTATCACGGCGACCGGGACTACCGTGCCGGCAGGCCCGGGGGTTTCACCGTCCCCTATCGCTGCCTGGCCGCCATCAAAGAGGCGCCCCGCGGCCTTCCATGAAAACAGAAAGTTCATTCCCCGCCCTTCCATGGGGCAGAATGAAATGATAGAATACCTTTATATGATCGCTCCATGAAGGAGATTGTACATATGGCAGAAAAATTTATTTTCAGCATGCAGGTATTTTTTCTGGGCTTCTCCGTAGTGATGGTTGTCCTCTTCGCTCTTTACGGGCTGACTGTTTTGTTCAACCGGTTCTCTTCCCGCTTTTTAAAAAAAGAAGAACAGGGGGGAGGCCGGGAAGTCCCGGATGAGGGCCTTTCACCGCAGCTGGCGGCCGCCATTGCTGCGGCGGTAAACTGCCACAGGACAGCGCACAGTACGGAGGAACGGGGTACTTGTCTAGATTCCGGTCATGCAGGTTCTGTGCGCATACAGGTCAATCTGCCGGAAATACGGAGCTCGCGCTGGTTGGCCGCCGGTCGTAAGGACCTTCTGGAAAACAGCAGGCAACTGGAATTTTCAAGGGGGAAAAGGACTTGAAGAAATATAAAGTAACTGTCGACGGCCAGGTTTTTAATGTAGTTGTGGAAGAGATCACGGCCCCCAATTCGCTGCAAAGCCGGGCAGCACCCCACCTGGAACCGGCGTCACCGCTGTATCCGGCAGAGATAAGACCGGAACCGCAGCAGCAGCGCCTCCCGGCCGGCGGCGCCCTGAACGTGGAAGCCCCCATGCCCGGTTCGATCGTCGATATCGCGGTGAGACGCGGAGATACCGTTAACGAGGGAGATGTCCTCTTGATTTTGGAAGCAATGAAAATGGAAAATGAAATTACCGCCCCCCAGCCGGGCACGGTGCGCGAGATACACGTAAAGGTCGGGGATACAGTCGGCAGTGGCGAGATCCTCGTAGAGCTCTCTTAAAAACAGGCCGTTGGTACAGCAGCAGGGGAAAGGAATTTGACGATGGGAGAACTGATCCGCGAATTTATTCAAAGCACCGGTTTTTACCACCTCACGCTGCCGGAGCTGGCCATGATCGGCATCGCGTGCGGATTGCTCTATCTCGGTATTGTTCGAAAATACGAACCGCTGCTTCTGGTGCCGATCAGCTTCGGGATGCTGCTGGTAAACCTTCCCCTCGCCGGCCTGCTCCAACCGGAAGAGCCGGGAATAATCGGGGGACTGCTCAATTATCTATCCTTCGGCCTGGACAAGGGTATCTATCCGCCGCTGATCTTCTTGGGGATCGGTGCGCTGACCGATTTTGGACCGCTCATCGCCAACCCGGTGACGCTGCTGCTGGGGGCGGCCGCGCAGCTCGGTATCTTTACCACCTTTACCGGCGCCTACTTTCTGGGTTTTACCGCCCCGCAGTCGGGAGCTATCGGGATTATCGGCGGGGCCGACGGCCCCACGGCCATTTTTGTAGCCGGCCGGCTGGCGCCCGAGCTCCTGGGCTCAATTGCCATCGCCGCTTACTCGTACATGGCCCTGGTGCCGATCATTCAACCGCCGATCATGAAGCTGTTGACAACAAGGAAAGAACGCGAAGTGGTGATGAAACAGCTGCGGCCCGTTTCCAAAACTGAAAAGATAATATTTCCCATCGCGGTCATCATCCTTTCAGGCCTGCTCCTGCCGGCGGCGGTACCGCTGCTGGGAATGCTCATGTTCGGCAACCTGCTGCGCGAAAGCGGGGTCACGGAACGTTTAAGCAGGACCGCGCAGACGGAGCTAAACAATATCATCGTGATATTTTTAGGGCTTTCCGTGGGAGCCAAGGCTACGGCTGAATCTTTCTTGACCTGGAACACGATTTTGATCATCGTCCTCGGACTGGCCGCTTTTGCTTTCGGAACCGCGGGGGGAGTTCTTATGGGCAAGCTGCTCTACCTGATCACGGGGGGAAAGATCAACCCCCTGATCGGCTCTGCCGGGGTCTCCGCCGTGCCGATGGCCGCCAGGGTGTCTCAGACCCTGGGCAAAGAGGCCAACCCGAACAATTACCTGCTGATGCATGCCATGGGACCAAATGTCGCCGGGGTGATCGGCTCCGCCGTTGCCGCCGGAATTATCCTTTCGATCCTCGGTTAAAAGCGGAGCCTCACAAAGAACGCCGGTTATAGTAACATCAGTTACCCATAACACTTGGCTTTGTGAGGCTCCATTCGTATTATGGCCCCTTCCGTGCAAAATATACCTGTCCAAAATTTATTTGCATATCTGCTTCCGGCTCAATCATATGCATAAGCAAGGTGAACCCGGAGGCGGATCCAGCATTGCGGTTAAAAGAGCGTCTGGCCAATATAGTGCGCCATAAATGGGCCCGGATCATACTCGTGCTCCCGGCTCTTCTGATCATAGCGGCTGTATCTGCGGGCGTAGATTATTGCTGTTACCGCAGCCGGATCTATCCCGGCATTTACTTGAACGAGATTTCGCTGGGCGGATTGAGCCTTAAGGAAGCAGAATCAAAGCTGGCCGCGGAGCTCTGGTCCCTGGAGGAGCTCAGGCTGTCCGGAATTGAAGGGGGAGAGATGACAATCTCTCTTGCCGAACTGGGAATATCCTGGGACAGGAAGAAGACGATGGACGGGATCCGTGAAGCAGGATCAGGCCGTCACGGCTATCCCGGGAGGCTGCGCCGGCTCTGGAGGCGCTCTCCGCTGCACCTTGAGGGAGCACTGAAGGTGCAACCAGGAAGGCTCGATCGTTTCCTGGCAGATCTCGCCAAAGAAGTTGAAGAGAAGCCTCAGGATGCCGGATTTATCGTGCAGGGAGCGGAGGTCTCCATTGAAAAAGAGCGGGAGGGACGTTTATTAAAGGAAGGCCAGCTGCGAAAAAGAATCCTTGACGCAGTTTCAAAGGGGCAGAGCGGGGAGGTTAGGCTTCCCATCGGCATAAAGCAGGCAAATCGCACCGCGGCAACGCTGGCCGGCTACGATGTTGATCAGGTCATGATCTCTTTCTCCACCGATGTATATCCGCCCATCCCCAACCGGGTTCACAACATCGGCCTGGGCGCAAAGGCGATCAACGGTTACCTTCTGGCTCCCGGCGAGATCTTCTCTTTCGAAGCGGTTGTGGGAGATTCAACCCGGGAAAAAGGGTACCGGGAAGCGCCGGTGATCGTGGGAGGCAAGCTGGTGCCCGGCCTCGGCGGGGGGCTTTGCCAGGTTTCTTCTACGCTTTATAACGCAGCGCTCCTCGCCAACCTGGCCATTGTCGAGCGGTACAGCCACAGTTTGACTATCGGCTACCTGCCCGTAGGCAGGGATGCCACCATCTCTATCGGCCATGCTGATTTGAAATTCAAGAATAACCGGGATCACCATATCCTGATCGGCGCGGAACTGAACGAAGGCCGGCTCACCTTTCGCCTTTTCGGTCCTCCCATGGAGGAGCGGGTGGAGATATTTTCATCGGATATCGTCCGCCTGGAACCGCCGGTGCACTATGAAGAGAGCGATGCGCTGCCGGAAGGAGCACAGGAACTGGTCGAAAGGGGAAGAGCCGGTTACCATGTAAAGACATGGCGGGTGGTCTACCGCGGTGACCGGGAGATCTCGCGAGAACTGCTCAGCCATGACCACTACCGTCCCGTTCCCACAGTTTACCGGGTCGGCACCGGCAGCTTTTCCAACAAGCCGGATACCAAAGCCGCCGGATGATCCCTGGAAAGGAGACGGCTCCCCGGAGTACGTATGCCGGAGTTGCCTGTGGCACAAACTATAGCTGCAAGATGATCGTAAACGGAGGCGATATCCATGGATCCCCGCCAGAAAGTAGAAAGATGTATTGAGAGTTTTCGCCATTCGGTAAACGAATTAAGGGTGGCCGCCGGCGAAACCGAAAACAGCCAGGCCCGAAATGCCTTCATCTCCTCGGCCCAGAAGGTTGAAGAATGCATCCAGCAGTGCCAGATCGCCCTCAACCAGTT
>CAZPET010000064.1:0-2097 GCA_964585625.1 uncultured Syntrophomonadaceae bacterium | reverse complement strand
TGGGACAAACATGTACGTCCCCAATGTCCCACATTCCATCCAATTCTGCATCTTTATTGCTTATTAATCCCGGTTATGTTATATTACATAAGGTAAATTCAGGTTAAGGAGTGGCACAATTGAGACCGGTAAGGGTTAGATTTGCCCCCAGCCCGACGGGCGAGCTTCATATCGGCGGCGCCCGGACGGCGCTGTTCAACTATCTTGTTGCCCGCGCAAACAAGGGCACTTTCATTCTCCGGATCGATGACACGGACCTGGAACGTTCCCGGCCCGAATATACAGAAGGACTGATCAATTCAATGCGCTGGCTGGGCCTGGATTGGGATGAGGGGCCCTATTTTCAATCACAGCGCCTCGAAGAATATAACCGCGCCGCGGCCCGTCTCCTGGAAGAGGATAAAGCCTATCACTGCTACTGCACCCCCGAAGAGCTGACCGCCGGCCGGGAGGCGGCGCGTAAAGCCGGGAAACCGTATCTTTACCCGGGGACCTGCCGCGACCTGCCCCAGGAAGAGGCAAGAGCTTACCTGGCCGCCGGGCGGAGCGCGGTAGTCCGGCTGCGCGTTCCGGACCGCGGCGAGACGGTGGTCCGCGATCTGATCCGGGGAGAGGTCCGCTTCGACAACAGCACCCTTGATGATTTCATCATCATCAAGTCAAACGGCCTGCCAACCTATAACTTTGCCAGTGTCGTCGACGATGCCCTGATGCAGATTACCGATGTGATCAGGGGCGAGGAGCACCTTTCAAATACCCCGCGCCAGCAGCTCTGTATCGAGGCGCTGGGTTACGAGGTGCCCCGCTATGCCCACGTGCCGATGATCCTCGCTCCGGACCGCAGCAAATTAAGTAAACGCCACGGCGCCACCTCGGTGGAAGAGTTTCGCGACCGGGGTTACCTGCCGCAGGCGCTGCTCAACTATATTGCCCTCCTGGGCTGGTCGCCGGGGGAGGAGGAGATCGTTTCCCTTTCTGAAATGGTATTGCTTTTCTCGCTGGAGCGGGTGAACAAAACCGCCGCGATCTACGATACCACCAAGCTTACCTGGATGAACGGCCATTACCTGCGCGAAGCGCCCCTGGACCGGCTTGCGGAAAATGCTTTGCCGTTTTTCGAAGCGGAGGGGCTGCTCAAGGCTCCCGTCGCGGGAGAGGAGCTTAACTATTTCAAAAAGGTTGTGGATACCGTTCGCGACCGTGTAAAAACACTCAGTGAACTGGCCGAGGCTTCCACATACTTTTACAGAGATGAGTTTAGCTATGACCCCAAGGGTGTTGAAAAACATTTCCGCAAAGAGGGCAGCGCCGATCTGCTGCGCCGGGCGGCCGGCCTGCTGCGAAACTTTGAACCTTTCAACCTGGAATCGATCGAAACGGCCTACCGCAGTTTAAGCGAAGAGCTGGGCATATCCACCGGCCGCCTGATCCATCCCACGCGCCTGGCCATCTCCGGCAGGACCATGGGGCCGGGTCTTTTTGATATTATTGTGCTGCTGGGCCGCGAAAAAACTGTCTCACGCCTTGAAAAAGCAGCCCGCTGGATCGGTTAACTATCACATTCTCCAAAATTATTTTGGCGATCTCTGTTGACAGGATCGCCATTTTATTATAAAATAGCGGCTAATAACGTAGTATGGTAGGGAAACCACAATACGGAGAAGAACGGTAGAACGGTAGGAGAGTCTGCATGAGGCCCTCCCGGGCTTTTTTCTTTTCCGCAAGTGTTCCCGCCGGAAAAATGGAGGGAATTAAAGATGAAAAAGGTGTCTTTGGCGTTGCTCCTGGGGGTACTGTTTATTTCTTTCCTTCTGGCCGGTTGCAGCCCTCAAGAAGGGTGTAAGATCGGCATCATGCAGATTGCGGATCACCCTGCTCTGAATGCGGCTCGAGACGGTTTTATTGAAGCGCTGCAAGAAGAGGGTTTTGTGGATGGTGAAAACATCAGCCTGGATATTCAAAATGCACAGGGCGATATCACCACCGCTTCGACTATAGCGGAAGGCTTTGTCGCCGACCGGGTTGATTTGATCCTGGCCATTGCCACGGATGCGGCTGAAGCGGCCTATAACGCCACTAAAGAGATACCGATCATGA
>CAZPET010000063.1:0-8265 GCA_964585625.1 uncultured Syntrophomonadaceae bacterium | reverse complement strand
TCAGCGGGATGGCCCTGGGCATCGATACCGCGGCACATGACGGCGCCCTGGAGGCGAAGGGACGCTCCATCGCCGTTCTCGGCTGCAGCGTGGAGAGGTGCTATCCTGCCGCCAACAGGGACCTGATGGAGCGGATCATCAAAAACGGGGCGGTCATGAGCGAGTTTCCCCTGGATACCCCGCCCCTGCCCCAGCATTTTCCGCGGCGCAACCGGATCATCAGCGGACTGGCCCTGGGTACCGTTGTGGTCGAAGCCTCGCAGAAGAGCGGCGCCCTGATCACCGCCTTCTGCGCGCTGGATCAAAATCGCGAAGTTTTTGCCGTCCCAGGCAATATCGGCAGCCCTTACAGCCGCGGCAGCCACCGGCTGCTCAAAGAAGGGGCCCGCCTGGTCGAAACGGCAGAGGATATTATCGGAGAGCTGGGCATCACCACCACCGGCGGCTCCCCTGCGGCAGAGGCGGCGGCGAAAGCAGGAGAGCAAAAAATAGCGGCGCTGGAGAATGATGAAAGGCGAATCCTGGAGTTGATCCCGTACCAGCCGCTGCATATTGATGAAATTGTCCGCCTCAGCGGCGAAGATGCAGCCCGGGCCGGAGCAAATCTTTTAAGTTTGGAATTGAAAGGACTTATTCGCCAGCTGCCCGGTAAATATTTCATCCGGGCATAGTTTATGATAAGATACAACAGGTCAAACACTTTGATCTTTGAATGGGGGAAGAGCTATGAGCGATTTCCTGGTGATTGTGGAATCACCGACCAAGGCGCGCACGTTGAAAAAATTCCTGGGCTCAAAGTACCGGGTTCTGGCTTCCCAGGGCCACCTGATCGATCTCCCCAAAAGCAAACTGGGGATCGATTTAGAGAAGGATTTTGAGCCGCGCTATATCACCATCCGGGGTAAAGGGAAAATTTTGCAGGAGCTGAAAGAGGCGGGGAAGAAAGCAGAGCGGGTCTACCTGGCGGCAGACCCCGATCGCGAGGGTGAAGCGATCTGCTGGCATCTCAGCCAGGCCCTTAAAATTAATTCCGAACATCCCTGCCGGGTCGAATTCAACGAGATCACCAGGACAGCGGTCAAGGAAGCATTCAAACAGCCGCGCCGGGTAGATATGGACCGGGTTGACGCCCAGCAGGCCCGCCGCATTCTTGACCGCCTTGTCGGTTACCAGATCAGCCCCCTGCTCTGGCGCAATGTCCGCAGCGGGCTCAGCGCCGGACGGGTCCAGTCGGTAGCGCTGCGCCTGATCTGTGAACGGCAAAAAGAGATAGATGACTTTGAAAAAGAAGAATACTGGACCCTGGAGGCGCTCCTGCAGGCCAACGGTCCTGACAGCCGTTTTAAAGCCCTGCTGGAGCGCTATCGCGGGGAAAAGATCGAGCTGGCGGAGAAGCAGGCGGCCGAAAAGGTTATAGAAGACTTAACCGGCGTCTCCTTTACCGTGGAGAAGATCAAAAAAAGCCGGCGGAAGCGCAGACCCGCTCCGCCTTTTATCACCAGCAGCATGCAGCAGGAAGCCTCATCCAAACTGGGCTTTACCGGACGTAAAACCATGGCCCTGGCTCAACAGCTTTACGAGGGGATCAACCTCGGCGGGGGGCAAACCTCGGGGCTGATTACCTATATCCGGACCGACTCCACCCGTGTTGCCGCCCAGGCCCAGGCCGAGGCGAGAGAGCTGATTGCCCGCCAATTCGGGGCCGATTTCTTACCGCCCCGGCCCCCGCAATACCGCTCCCGCAAGAGCGCCCAGGAGGCTCACGAGGCCATCCGCCCCACCGTGTTGAGCAACACCCCCCAGGCTGTCACGGCCTTCCTGACCCGGGATCAGGCCCGCCTTTACAAGTTGATCTGGGAGAGATTTGTTGCCAGCCAGATGGCCCCCGCGATTTACGACCAGGTGCGCGTCGATATTGGCGCCGGGGAATACGGGTTCAAGGCGGCCGGCTCGAGCCTGATTTTTCCCGGATTCCTGAAGGTTTACCATGCTGCCGATAAGGAGGAAGAGACGGTGCTGCCCCCCATGCAGGAAGGGCAGCAGCTGGCCCTGGTGGAGTTTCTGCCCCAGCAGCACTTTACCCAACCACCGCCCCGCTACAACGATGCCTCGCTGATCAAAACCCTCGAAGAAAAGGGGATCGGCCGGCCGAGCACCTATGTGCCGATTATTGAAACCATCATCAGCCGCGGTTACGTGATCCGGGAGAAAAAGGCCTTCACCCCGACGGAGCTGGGCTTTATTGTTGTTGACTTGATGAAGCAGCACTTTTCCGAGGTCATCGACGTCGATTTTACCGCCCGCATGGAGGAGCGGCTGGATCAGATTGAAGAGGGAACCCTTGAGCGGAACGTGGTTTTGCACAAATTCTATCAGTCCTTCCGGGAACAGCTCCAGGCGGCGGAGTCGGAGATGAAGAAGATCGAACTTGCCGCCGAGGTCAGCGAGGAGAGCTGTCCCCACTGCGGCAAAAACCTGATCTATAAATACGGACGCTTCGGTCGATTTTTAGCCTGCCCGGGATACCCGGATTGCAAATTTACGAAAAATATTGTACGTCAGACAGGCGTTCCCTGTCCCCTGGACGGCGGGATGCTGGTCGAGCGGCGCAGCAAAAAAGGAAGAATCTTTTACGGATGCAGCAACTACCCGCAGTGCAGCTTCTCTGTTTGGGACAAACCGCTGCCCGAGAAATGCCCCAGGTGCGGGGCGCTGATGGTGCAGCCCGGCAGGCGCAGTAAAAGGGAGATCCGCTGCTCGAACAAAGAATGCGGTTACAGGGCTTCCGATCCACAAGAAGCAGCTGCAGAAAAATAAATCCACCCTGCCTCCCTTCATCCTTGTGCAGAATTAAGCTAAAAAAGCGACAAATATCATCAATCTTTTTAAAAGAGCATTTTGCTTGCATAAGCAGAACTGTTATGCTAATATTTACTGAGGGTGCAATTGTTGGATGAACAGCTGGAGCGCTTTATTGCTTACCTGGAGGTTGAAGTTAACGCTTCTCCTCTGACTTTACAGAGTTATCGACACGATATTATCCAGTTTTTATCCCTTACAGGCACGGGGGACGGCCCGATCCGGGAGGCAACTCATCACCTGCTCCGCCGTTACCTGGCCTGGCTGAAAGAGAACGATTACACCCGCAGCTCGGCAGCGCGCAAACTATCGGCGGTGCGTTCTTTTTTGAGTTTTTTGCAGCGGGAAGGCGACCTGGAGAAAGGAACCTGGAGCAATGTCTCCACGCCCCGGCAGGAAAAGAGGCTGCCGCAGTTTTTCTATTACCATGAGGTTGTGGCTTTGCTGGAGGCGCCCGACTGCAGCACCCTTCTCGGCTACCGGGACCGGACCATGCTTGAACTGCTCTATGCCAGCGGCCTGCGGGTCAGCGAGCTTACCGGCCTGGAGAGATCTTCCTGCAACCTGGAAGAACGCCTGGTCAAGGTAACCGGCAAGGGGAGCAAGGAGCGTATCGTTCCCATGGGGAGAATTGCCGCCGCTTTCATGAAAGAATATCTCGACCGGGTCCGGCCTCTGCTGCTGGCGGCCGGCGGAGAGAGTGAATTGAAAACGGAAAAACTGTTGATCAACCATCGTGGCGGCCCCTTAAGCGACCGCGGGGTGCGCTATATTTTTGAAAAGTATATCCGCAAGGTTTCTCACAAGGTGGGGTTGAGCCCCCACTCGTTGCGGCACTCCTTTGCCACCCACCTGTTGGAGCAGGGGGCTGATTTAAGGGTAGTCCAGGAGCTTCTTGGACACGCCAGCGTTTCAACTACGCAGGTATATACACATATCACCAGGGGTCACCTCTGGGAAGTATACCGGCAGGCGCATCCGCGCAGTATAATCGAGGGCGATTAAAAGAGGTGGATTGATGTTCCAGGGGACGACAATTATCGCCGTTAAAAAAGGTGACCGGGTGGCCATTGCCGGTGACGGGCAGATTACCTTCGGCAACAGCACGGTGATCAAGCACGGAGCCAGAAAAGTACGCCGCCTTTACGAGGACAAGGTCATTGCCGGGTATGCCGGATCGGTGGCCGATGCCTTGACTCTCTGTGAGAAGTTGGAGGCAAAGCTCGAAAATTACCAGGGGAACCTCATCCGGGCTTCGGTAGAGCTGGCCAAGGAATGGCGAACTGACCGGGTGCTCCGCCGGCTCGAAGCGCTCTTGCTGGCGGCCAGCAAAGAGGCGCTGCTGCTGATCTCAGGCACCGGTGAGGTGATTGAACCCGATGATGATATTGCCGCCGTTGGTTCCGGAGCGCCTTATGCGCTTGCCGCAGCCAGGGCTTTATTCAGAAACAGCGATCTTGAGCCGGGTGAAATTGTACACGAGGCTCTCAAAATCGCCTCTGAGATTTGTGTCTTTACCAATGACCGCATCATCGTAGAAGAGCTGTAGAGGAGTTGGCACAAAAATGACCGGAGACAATTTAACCCCCCGCCAGATCGTAACCGAGCTTGATCGCTACATCATCGGCCAGGAAGATGCTAAACGGTGCGTAGCAGTTGCCTTGCGCAACCGCTACCGGCGGAAGCAGTTAACCGGAGAGCTGCAGGAAGAGATTATTCCGAAAAACATCATCATGATCGGACCGACCGGGGTTGGTAAAACCGAGATCGCCCGCCGCCTGGCCCGCCTGGTGAACGCTCCCTTTGTCAAGGTCGAGGCGACCAAATTCACCGAGGTCGGGTACGTGGGACGTGATGTTGAATCGATGATCCGTGATCTCGTGGAGACGGCGATCCGGATTGTCCAAAACGAGCGGATGCAGAAAGTGGAAGGAAAAGCGGCCCGGGCGGCAGAAGAGAGACTGGTGGAGCTGCTTGCTCCCCTCCCCCAAAAAAAGCGCCGCCAGGTCAACCCACTGGGATTTCTATTTTCCTCCTCACCTCCCGCTTCTGAAGAGGTTAATGTTGAAGAGGCTGGTTTCCAGGAGCGCCTGCGTCAAGCGCGGGAGAAGCAGATGGTGGTCTCTGAAAAGCTGAAAAGAGGCGATCTGGAAGATCAATACGTAGAAATCGAAATCGAGGATCGGAGACCGCCCATGCTCGAGATATTTACCGGGCAGGGGATGGAGGAAATGGGAGTCAATCTACAGGATATCCTGGGGAACATAATGCCTTCACGAAAAGTCAAGAGGAAGGTAACCGTGTCCGAAGCCCGGAAAATATTGAAGCAGGAGGAGGCGCAGAAACTTATTGATATGGACGCAGTAATATCCGAGGCTGTAGACAAGGCCGAACAACTTGGGATTATCTTCATCGATGAGATCGACAAGATCGCCGGAAAGGAAGCTTACACCGCGGGGCCGGATGTTTCCCGGGAAGGTGTTCAACGGGATATCCTGCCCATAGTCGAAGGGTCAACGGTGGTGACCAAGTACGGCCCGGTCAAAACCGACCATATACTTTTTATCGCCGCCGGAGCCTTTCATATGAGCAAACCGTCGGATCTGATCCCTGAGCTGCAAGGTCGTTTCCCGATCAGGGTGGAGCTGCAAAGCCTCTCTGAAGAAGAATTTAAACGAATCCTTACGGAACCGAGCAATGCCTTGCTCAAACAGTACACCGCTCTTATGGAGACCGAGGGAGTCAGTTTAACATTTACCCCGGAATCAATTGAAGAGATCGCCCGGGTAGCCTGCGAGCTTAACCAGGAAATGGAGAACATCGGCGCCCGCCGCCTGCACACAATTATGGAGAAAGTCCTGGAAGAGATCTCATATGAACTGCCAGACCTCGACACCAAAGAAATAATCATCGATCGGGGGTATGTCAGGAATAAAATACTTAAAATTGTTAAAAATAAAGACTTAAGTAAATATATCCTCTAAAAATGCAAAGAAGGTAGGTGAAAGATGTGATTTCTTCTCCCCTGCTTGAGAAGACCCGTCGCATCAACAAAATTCTACAGAAAACAGCTGGTCAGCATGTCGATTTTACAGATGTTGCCGAAGTTCTGAAAAATGTGATCCATGCGAACATCTACCTTGCTGACCGCCAGGGCGAGATCCTGGGCTACGCGCTCGTGGATGAATTCGAGTGTGAATTAATGATCAACAATGTCTTGAAGGAGGAGCGCTTCCCCGAGGATTACAATGATTTTCTTCTACGGAGCGAGGAATCGCGGGTAAACCTGCGCCAGAAATCTAATGACTGCGTATTCCTTGATGCCGAACGCTGCCTCTTTACAGACAAGATCATCTCCGTAATCCCCATTGTGGGTGGTGGAAAACGCCTCGGCACGCTGCTCCTGGCCCGTTTCAACGACCTCTTCAACGCGGAGGACCTCGTGCTTGCGGAAACAGGCGCCACCGTGGTTGGCATGGAAGTTCTGCGGGCGAAAGCAGAAAAAATCGAAGAAGAAGCTCGCAACAAGGCCGTCGTCCAGCTGGCCATTGCCACGCTGTCTTACTCCGAGCTGGAAGCGGTCGAGCATATCTTCGAAGAGCTCGGCGGCGATGAGGGGCTCCTGGTAGCCAGTAAAATTGCCGATCAACTGGGGATTACCCGCTCGGTGATCGTCAATGCGCTGCGCAAATTCGAAAGCGCCGGGGTGATCGAGTCCCGTTCCCTGGGGATGAAAGGCACCTATATCAAGGTGCTAAATCCATACCTGCTCGAGCATCTGGCGAAAAAATCAAAAGCGTTTCCCAAATAATATCGTTTGTTTCGCTTGATGGAAATAGAGTAATTTAGCAATAAATTACTCTATTTTTTTTACAGTTTCTCGAAGCAATTCCTCGAAACGGTTTGATTATATGCTAAAATACAAAAGATGCAGTCCTGGATGCGGATCACGTTGTCTATATACAATTTGGGAGGTTCTAGCCATTGGCACAGGGTTCTTTTCAATATACTCACCTGGTCATAGCCGGGCTGGCCGTCTACATGCTGCTCATGCTCGCGGTTGGCTGGTGGAGCCAGATACAGATCAAGAGCAGCGCCGACTTCATCGTTGCCGGCAGGCGCCTTTCGCTAATCTTTACCACCGGCACTCTTTTTGCAACCTGGTTTTGCGGCGGCACTCTCATGGGAGCAGCGGCACAGTCTTACCTCTTCGGCAACCAGGGCGTCATTTTTGATCCCTGGGGTTCGACCCTTTCGCTTCTGCTGACCGCGTTGATTTTCGGCCGCCTGATGCGCCGGGGCGGCTATCTCACGATTATTGATTTTTTTGATCTGCGCTACGGCAGAAAGATGGGTCTGCTGGCGGCGCTGGTCCAGGTGGCTGCAGAGATCGGCTGGATCGGTGGACAGCTCGTGGCCTTCGGCGTAATCCTGCAAATATTTGCCGGAATACCTCTGATCTGGGGGACTGCTTTATCCTGCGCGGTCCTGATTATCTACACCTGCCTGGGGGGCATGTGGTCGGTAACGGTAACGGACCTTCTGCAAACGGGTTTCATCATCGCCGGGGTGGCCGCGCTGCTCTTCACTGTGGTCCCGCAGGCCGGGGGCTGGAGCTGTCTGCTCAACCATGCCGGAAGCCGGACCCAGGTTCCCGCCATGGCCATCTTTCCGACGCGTGAACACGGCTACCTGGGCTATTTTGGCCTGCCGGGATGGTTCTACTACCTGGCCGCCTGGCTTTCGACCGGTCTGGGCGATATCCCCTCACAGGACCTGGCCCAGCGCCTGCTGGCGGCGAAGAGCGAGAAGGTGGCCTCCGGCAGTGCGGCCATCGCCGCTTTTTTATATCTAGCGGTGGGCATGGCGCCGGTCCTGCTCGGCTCGTTGATGTTTGAACTGAATCCGGAACTGACCATAGCCGAGACCGAGATGATCTTGCCCTACCTGGCGATCAATTATCTGCCGCCTTTCTTGACGGTTATCTTTGCCGTGGCCCTGGTAGCCGCCCTGATGTCGAGCTCCGACAGCGCCTTGCTGGCTGCTTCATCAGTGATCGGCCGCAATGTGCTGCGCTATCTCAAGCCCGGCGCCGACTCCGCGTTGACCCTCAAAGTGACGCGGCTGTGCATCCCTTTTATCGCCTTATGTTCCCTCTTGATCGCTTTCTATGCTGAAACCATCTACATGCTTGCGGTAATCACCTGGTCATTGATTCTGGTCGGGCTTTTTGCGCCGTATGCCGCCGGTTACTTCTGGAAAAGATGCAACCAGAGCGGGGCTGTTGCCGCCCTGGCCGGCGGCCTGGTTTCATGGATTGGCGCGGTGGTCTATTTTTTGCGGCATGCCACCATGGCTGCAAATACAGGCGTGCTGGAAGAGGGCGCCGTCTACATGGATTGGGCC
>CAZPET010000062.1:0-8299 GCA_964585625.1 uncultured Syntrophomonadaceae bacterium | reverse complement strand
GCGAGGCGAAAATTATAAGCCGCCAGGTCGCGCGCCACCTCTTGCCTGGAGCTGTGCCGGGCGGCTGCCGTGGGAAATGAAGCGCGAGCTATATGGTAAACCGATCCAATCAATACTGTATTTGCAAACAGCAGAAACAGTATCACCCACACCAAATTATTTCTGAGATGATCCCGGTTAAATTCCTTTACCGGCAAGACACAGACCTCCATTTATGCTTTTATTTATCTCTATTATAGAAAGATCTGGTAAACTCCTATTATAAAATTATGAAGATTATTTAAAAATGCTTAATTTTTGTAAGGCCCCCCATAGCCGCGGCCCTAAAATGAGAACTCCGACCAGGATAGCATAAAAAGTAGTCAGCAAAACTGCTCCGGCGGCCACATCTTTGGCGATATGCGCCAGCCTGTGCTGCTCCTTTGTCGCCAGGTCAACGGTCTTCTCGATAGCCGTATTGATCGCCTCGGCAATCACTACGGCAAATACGGCCGTCAGAATAAAAAAGAACTCCCACCTCTCGAGGTGAAGCAGATAAGACAATAACAGGACCGCTGCGCCGGCGGCAGCATGAATGGCCATATTCCGCTGCGTCGCGAAGCAGTATGAGAGGCCGGCAAAGGCATCACGGAAACTGCGGATCAGACGTTCCATCGTCTCCGTTCTCACCCGGTGGGCTGCTCCACCAGGTTGAGAATTTCAACCTCCTTCTGCTGCATTGCCGCTGCGGCGGCGCCGCTGTCGTGGTCATATCCCAACAGGTGCAGGAGGCCGTGAATCGCCAGGATCAGCACCTCCCGCTCGCAGGAGTGGCCTGCGGCGATCGCCTGTTCACGCGCCCGCTCCAGCGAGATATAGATATCACCGATCATCACTTCTTCATGATCTTCCGCCGCAGCTCTATCCCGGCCGGCGGGTTCAAGCATGGGAAAAGAGAGCACATCGGTCGGGCAATCGAGGCCGCGGTAGCGGCGGTTCAGCTCCTGCAGCATAACGTCATCTGCCAGAACAATGGCCACATCGCCGTGTTCCAGTTGATGTTCGGTTAATAGAAGACGCGCCGCCGCAGTCAGCTTCTCCCGCAAATCTTCCGGCAGCCGCTCGCCGCCGGTCCGGTGCACAGAGATGCTCACCGGAGGACACTCCTTTCGATCTCGGCTCTTAAATCCTTTTCCGGATATTCAACCCTGGCATGGTAGATTCCCGCCATGATCTTGACAAAGGCATCGCCGATCTGATCCAGCTCTTTTAGTGTCAGATCGCTTTCATCCATCTGGCCGTTGTTCAGCTTCTCCTTGATGATCCGCCGGATCAAACCCTCGACCCGGTTGCCGACCGGCTTGGAGAGCGAGCGAACCCCGGCTTCAATGGAATCAGCCAGCATGATGATCGCCGCCTCCTTGGTTTGAGGCAGCGGCCCCTCGTAGCGAAACTTTTCAGCGGAAACCTGCTCCTGGTCGCCGCAGCTTTCCAGCGCTTGCTGGTAAAAATAGAAGATCAACCCGGTCCCGTGGTGCTGCCTGATAATATCCTCGATCACGGCCGGCAGCCGGTGCTTGCGGGCCAGCTCCAGTCCGTCCTTGACATGAAGGCGAATGATCATCGCGCTCAAGTTCGGTGAGATCTTGTCATGCGGATTTTGCCCCGAAAGCTGGTTCTCGGTAAAAAAGTAAGGACGTTTCAACTTGCCAATATCGTGATAGTAAGCGCCGATCCGGGTCAGCAGGGGGTCCGCGTTCACCGCTTCGGCGGCGGCCTCGGCCAGGTTGCAGACCATCATGCTGTGGTAGTAGGTACCCGGCGCCGTCGTCTGAAGCCTCCGCAGCAGGGGGTGATTGGGATTTGAAAGCTCCAGCAGGGTAATCGATGTTGTCACCCCGAAAGCGCTCTCCAGGTAAGGGAGCAGCCCGATAGCAATGATTGAGGATAACAGGCCGCTGCCGGTACCGGCAGCCAGGGCGTAGCCGAGCTCTTTGATGATCCCGCTTTCCAGGCTGAGATTCCCCAAAAAAAGAAACTGGGCCATGATCGTCGCCGCATTGGTTCCGGCCACGTAGAGCCCCGCCTTGGCCAGGTCACCGCGCTGGCTGACCCGGGAAACGGCGTAAACCGCCGCCAGGCCGCCGGTCAGGGAAACCAGCACATAGCTGAGTTCACCGCCGGTCACAAAACCGGCCAGCAAAGCAAAAACAAGAGTCATCAGCACGGCGAGGCGGTAACCAAAAATTACGGTAATCAGGATCACTCCCATCGCCACGGGTATCCAGTAACCCGAGAAGTAAGCGGCCAAAACGGTCACCAGGAGGGTAATGATCACTACCAGGCCCAGCAGCAGCAGCATCTTCGGGTTCGTATAAACATTATTAACAAATTTATACAGATATATGCTTACCAGGACAAAGACAATTGATAAAAGCAGGAATAGTCCAATCATTCCGGTATAATCGGCCTGTTTACCCTGGAGCAGGCCAAGGCTTTCAAGCTGGGCCATCTGCTTCTCGGTAACCAGCTCCCCTTCGATGATGATCAGGGTATTGCGCTGCAGGATCACGGGATCAACCGCTTTGCGGGCAGCCTCGCGGTTTTGGGCTGTCGCCTCGGGGTTGGCAATCATATTCGGTTCCAGCAGCGGTCCGGCCAGAGTTTCGGCCACCTGCTTCAGCTCGGCATTAAACGGAAAGAGGGCCACCTCGCGGTTGATCTGGCGCCGCGCTGCCTCCACACCGTTCACTTTAATCCCCTGATCAAAAACTTCGGTCAGAACTGATAAGAGGCGTTTCTCCAGATCTGCAAGGATGGTTTTTTCGGTCAGGAGCGCTTTGACCGTTGAGGCAGGAAGCTCTTCGTCAAACAGCGCCTGAAATGCCGCTATCTTTTCATCCAGAGAACTGTCCCGATCATCGCGGATCGCGCCAACCCGGCTGAAGAAATCCTTGATTGCCGCCAGGGCTTCTTCTTCGACTGCGGGGTTATAGTCAAATGCTTCCGGCACCGCCTCGGCGGCCGCCCGGCGCAGCTGCTCCGTGGCGTATTCATCAATGGCCTCGCGCGGCGCATAAACAGTCTTCGGGCTTGGCCGGCCCAGCTCCAGATTGATCCTGGCCGGCATACAGACAAAAACCATGATCAGGTAGATCACGGCAAACACAGACACCACCAGCGTCAACCTCTGGGTGCGCTGATCCCACTTTAACGGATAATAGCCGCCGATAATCTCTTTTATTTTAGGGCTTGTTTTCATGGTCGTTCACCTTGCCGGCCTCGTATGTCTCATAGGCCTTGATAATATTCTGCACCAGGGGATGCCTGACCACATCTTTCTCAGTCAGGTAGACCAGGGCGATCCCCTCCACGCCGGCCAGGATGCGCGGCGCCTCGGCCAGACCCGATTCACGCTCACGGGGGAGGTCGATCTGGGTAATATCCCCGGTCACCACCGCCTTCGACCCGAAGCCGAGGCGGGTAAGAAACATTTTCATCTGCTCGGAAGTGGCGTTCTGCCCCTCGTCAAGAATAACAAACGAATCATCAAGAGTACGCCCCCGCATATACGCAAGGGGCGCCACTTCGATTATACCGCGATCACGGTACTTTTGAAAGAGCTCCACCCCGAGGAGATCATACAGCCCGTCGTATACGGGCCTCAAGTAAGGATCGACTTTTTCCTGAAAATCACCGGGCAAAAAGCCCAGATGCTCCCCCGCCTCGACGGCGGGACGGGCCAGGATCAGCCGCTGAACCTGCTTTTTTTTAAGGGCGTCGATGGCCATGGCCAGGGCCAGGTAGGTTTTACCCGTTCCCGCCGGGCCGATGCAGAGGACAATGTCTTTCTGGCGCATCGCTTCAAGGTAACGCTTCTGGCCAATGGTCTTCGGGCGGATCTGCTTGCCGCGGGGGGTTACCAGCAGCAGCTCGCTGAAAAGTTCGCGCACACTTTTGGCATGTCCCTCGCGGGTCAACTTGAGGGCATATTCAAATTCCCGGCCGGACAGAAGATGTCCCCGGCGAATACTGCGCAGCAGCTCCTGAAACATCTGGTAGAGCGGCTCCACCTCTTCTTCCGGGCCTTCAATAACCAGTTCAAAATCCTTCGGCAGCAGGCGGACGCTGAAATTATCTTCAATCAGGTCAAAATAGCGGTCGTGCTTTCCAAAAAGCTGCACCGCTTCTTCGCCGCTTTCCAGCAAGACCGTACGGCTGACAGCCTTTTCCGCCAAATGCATCCCAACCTCCTCTGAAAAATCAGGGCCGGCGCAGCTTCACCGTGCTGATCTCTTCCCTTGTTTCGGCCACCGCGCGAACCCATTCTTTCTCATTTTCCTTGTACTCCTGATAATAGAGCTGCTCAAAAGATATCCCTTCCGGAACCAGCGCCCGCAGCTTTTGCCGGGCTTCCTGCCGGGCTAGCCGCAGCGCTTCATCATGGGAGATCGCTTTTTGATCGATCAGCTGCTCGAGATAAGTAAGAGTTATTACTTCGACAGGAAAAGATAGATTCCTCCATCTCCAACCGGTAATCCGGACCTCCTCCCTGGCAGATCTGTACGGGTTACGGGGCGGGCCCCACAGCCGCAACTGCTTCTCCTTCCAGCGGAGATAACAGCTTTTACGCGATGCTCCCGTCAATACCGTAGAAACCTGCGTGCGCCTGAGCGGTTCCCGGGCTTCGTACCAGACCCGGGCTTCTACTTCTCCCCGCGCCCGGACCTCCTGCACCCGGTCCTGCTGCTCCTCCGGATCAAGAATGCCTTCTGCAAAGTCAACGATCCCCTCAATGAGCAGATCGCCTCTGGATACAGTATCGCCCACCTTAACTGCGGCCTTACCCTCGATCACCACGATCCTCTCGATCAATCCGTCCTTTAAAGCGACCAGGTCCGCAGGGCGGTCGTCAGCGATGACTCCGGGGAGATGTTCCACTATTTCAATTTCAAGCAGGATCCCGCGCAGCCGCAATCCGGCCCAGGCGATGGAGCCGTGGCGGCGGGGCAGCTCCTCTTCCAGCTCGGGCAGGTTCAATTTCCATTTCCAGACCCCGGGACGGACCCCCAGCTGATCAACCAGGGCCAGCACCTCGGCTTTTTCAAGACGCCTGGTCCCGCTGACCCGGACATACCAGACCATCGAAGTAGCCAGGTAAAGGGCTACAATAAAGAAAAGCGCCCCCGCCACCAGGCCCCAGCGGCGGCGCAGCCGGTACTTGATAAAAGGAAGGCCCACTTTACGGCTAATACGCAGGTGGCAGCGCGTTTTCCGGACCAGGGGACGCAGCGCCCTGAACGAGGCCAGGCTCAGAGAAAGGCGCGCCTCCCTTTTCTGCTTTTGCAGATCCCAGAAACCGATCCCCCGCGCCACCGCCAGGTTAAGCAGCCTCTCGACGCCCCGGCCCTGCAGGGAGATCACCACGAATCCGCGAAAATACCGCCACCATCTTATTATAAACACCGGTCTTTCCTCCTATACCGCAGCTAAATTTCGTAGGTCAGCTCCTCGATCAGCCCTTTGATCAAGAGCTCTTCTTCAAGCAGGTTTTTGATCCGCAGCCGCTCCCCCCGGACAATGATTTCGCCGTTCTTGACCGAGAGGCGGACCTGGTTTTCATCATAGGCGATGACGCCGCGGTGGTTTTCAATGTAAAGTTGCACGTTGCCCACCAGGGTAACACGGGGAAGATCGAGGAGAACTTCGTGGGGGAGTTCGAAAAAATCAGCGACAATCTCTTTGAAACTTCCTTTCTTTCTTCTCAGCGGCATGATCCAGGCATCTCCTTCTCAGATAATTAAGAGCGGTATTTAAATTTATGCGCCGGGCATAGGAAATACAACTTTTCAGAGGACCTTCAATCCCCCGGATCAAATAAAAATAGACTTCCGTCTAAATACTTTGTGGTATAATGGGAACCGGCATTTTTACGGGGATCAGGCGGTGGCGCATCCTGTAACCGCAGCTGGAGAGGAGCAGACAAAATGGAAGCGGCAGCTATAGAAATTTCTCTGACCTGGTTTGACTGGGCCATTATTTTATTCTACCTGGCGGCAATGATCTGCGTGGGCTTCTTTTTCCGAAAGAAGCAGCAGAGCTTTGAGGACTATTTTCTGGCTTCAAAGGGGCTGACCATGCCCCTTATGGTCGGCACTCTCGTCTCCACCTTTTACGGCCTGGACACCCTCTTCGGCACCTCTGAAATCGGTTTTTTCGAAGGGGTCACCGGCTTTTTCGCTTACGCCCTCCCCTATACGGGACTTTACCTGCTGATGGCTTTCCTCGCTCCCAGGTTCCGCGAGCTCGGCGGCAATACTTTTGTCGACCTGATCGGAGGCAGCTACGGCAAATTTGCCGGGGCCATCTCCGCCTGCTGCTCTTTCTTCTATTCAATCAATACTATGGAGATGATGGGGATGGGTTTTATCTTTGCCCTCCTCTTCAAAATTCCCTTCTGGCTGGGAGTGCTTATCGCTGCAGTGATCGTAGTGATCTATACCTGTACCGGAGGTCTCTGGGCGGTGGCGGTTACCGACATGTTCCAGTTTACGATCATGGCGGTGTCGCTGGGCATCGCCCTGCTGGTCTGCTGGACAGACCTCGGCGGTTACAACGGCATCTACAGCGGCCTGGCCGCCTACCTCGGCGATGAACCCTGGTACTTTTTTTCACCCTCGGGCGGCTACCTTACCGCCGGGGTGATCGCCGCCTACGCCCTCACCTCCCTGGCCGTGCTCTGCGAACCGGCCTTCCTGCAGCGGATTTTCGCCTCCCGTTCACCGAAAGATGCCCGGCGGGCGCTGCTGATCAGCACCCCCATCTGGACCGCCTATGAATTCGCCTGCTGCATGCTCGGCCTCGCCGCCGTCGCCGCGGTGGGCCTGGGCGTGATCGGGGAGCCCCATGCCAACCAGGCTCTCATGGCGGTGGCGGCGCGCTACCTGCCGCCCGGCCTGATCGGCCTCTTTCTGGCCGGGGTGCTGGCTACGGCCATGTCCACGGCCGATTCCTACTTTCTGGTCTCTTCGGGGAACCTGGTCTACGATCTCTACCGGCCGCTCTTCAAGCCGGACCTTTCCACAGAGAAACTGGTGGCCTATACCAGGCGGGCGGTGATCATCTCCGCCGCGGTATCGGTAGCCCTCTCCTTCTATTTTGAGCGGATCATGGGAGTATGGGTCTTCCAGGCCAGCATCCTGATCAACACCGTCCTGATCCCCCTTTATGCCGCCGTTTTCCTGAAGAAATTACCGAAAACCAGGCTCAGCGGCAGCCTGGCCACGGCGACCGGCTTCTTCGGCACGATCATCTATTACCTGCTTGTGACCACGGCAGGTCACTTCTCGGAAGATTGGGGAACCATGGTGCTGCCGCTGACCATCGGCGGGCGCACCGTGGAGCTCTGGCAGGAGTACGGCATCTTCTTGATTCCGCCGTTTGTCCTGCTGGCTTTTCTGATCGGGCAGCTCTGCGGTAAAGAGAGACGCACGGTTGGGGTAAAGGAGGCGCTTTAGATGAGCGGATGGGATCTTGGAGTCTACGCGGCGGGGGCCGTGTTGATCATAGCCCCGCTGGGAGTCTTTATCTGCTACCTGCGTGAAATGGCCCGGCGGCTGAGAGAAAACGATTGGGGCCAGGCCCCGCCCGTCAGGGGCGGGGCCTCTGGCAATTCTGTTAACGGCGCCGCAGGCTGCGCGGCGGACCCAAAACTTCATGAAAGATAAAAGCGGCCCGCAGCTGCTCTTCTTCCCGGAATATGCGCCCAAGGTTGTCACGAACTTCCTTACCTTTGTCCCGGCGACGTGACGGTGACGGCGCCCGGATGATCTTCTCAGATCCCGTTCCGGAGAGAGGCGCCGCCTCGACCGGTTGCGCCTTCCGGGGATCATGCTGCACGACCGCCGGGCGGCTTTTCACCGCACGACGGGCCTGATCCATCCCCGGGGCAGTTCCAGCCCTTCGTTGAATCTTCACGACCGCATTACCGATAGCACTGATTACCCCTATCAGCACGGCTATAATAAAGATTACATCGAACATGCCCACACCCCTTTGTCCCCATGTTGTTATTTTTCTTCGGGAGCAGGACCGGAGCGGCCGATTTTACCGATGGCATTGCGCATATCCGTATCGGCAACAATGTTTCTCAAATTGTAGTAATCCATTACCCCGATCTTCCCTTCGCGCAGCGCCTGGGCCATGGCCTTGGGGATCTCCGCTTCCGCTTCGACCACCTTTGCGCGCATCTCCTCCACGGCGGCCTGCATCTCCTGCTCGCGGGCCACGGCCATGGCCCGCCGCTCTTCCGCCTTGGCCT